>DATFGG010000201.1:0-8358 GCA_035249665.1 Actinomycetota bacterium
AGGGCGAGGGCGCGTTCTACGGACCGAAAGTGGACTTCCACTTCCGCGACGCGCTGGGGCGCCTCTGGCAGCTCACGACCGTCCAGTGCGACTTCGCCTTGCCCGAGCGCTTCGACATGGAGTACACGGGCGACGACAACCGGCGGCACCGGCCGGTGATGATCCACCGCGCGATCCTCGGGACCTTGGAGCGGTTCAGCGCCGTCCTGATCGAGCACTACGGCGGCGCGTTCCCGTTGTGGCTCGCGCCGGAGCAGCTGCGCCTGGTCCCGGTGGCCGACCGGCACGTTCCCAACTGCATGGAGCTCGCCGTCACGGCGCGAGCATCGGGCCTCCGGGTGCACGTCGACGAGACGAAGGAGACGGTGGGCAAGAAGATCCGTGCGGCGCAGCTGATGAAGTCGCCGTATGTCGTGGTCGTGGGCGATCGAGATCTGGATGCGGGGACGTTCACCGTCCGCGACCGATCGGGGGAGGAGCATCAGGGCGTGCCGTTCGACCGGATCGTATCGACGCTCGCCGAGGAGGCACGGACGCGTGCGCTCGGTCAGAGCGCTTTCTAGATGGATCGGCTGTGGAGCCCGTGGCGCATGGAGTACATCCGGGCCGCGAAGGACGAGCCGCCCGACGCACCCTGCATCTTCTGCCGGATCGGCGCCGGTGAGGAGTCCGAGCGTGTTCTCGCCCGGGAGGACCTCGCCTACGTCGTGTTGAACAAGTACCCCTACAGCCCGGGTCACGTCCTGGTGATCCCGGCTCGGCACGTGGGCGACCTCGAGGACGTCGCGGACGACGAGAACCTGGCGCTCCAGCAGCTCCTCCAACGCTCGGTCAAGGCCCTGAGTGAGGAGTACGCGCCGCACGGCTTCAACATCGGGATGAACCTCGGGCGGGTGGCCGGGGCCGGGGTTCCCGAGCACCTGCATTGGCACGTCGTGCCTCGGTGGAGCGCGGACACGAGCTTCATGCCGGTGGTTGGCCAGACGCTCGTGCTGCCGGAACTGGTCGAGGAGACGGCGAAGCGGCTCGCACCTCGATTCATGTCTCCAAAATGAAGTCGATACCTGTAGGTCGTCCGAGTGAAGGAGATACCTTTACATCGCATCTGTGAAGTCATATCCTTCATATCGTGGAGAAGGTGGAGTATGTCGTCGCTGTGTTAGGAGACGTTGTCGGGTCGCGAGGGCACCCGGACCCCGAACGACGCCGAGGTGCTGTCGCTGACGCGCTGGCGCTCGCCAACGACCGGCTCGCGCCGATGCAGCCGCTGACCCCTACGATCGGCGACGAGTTCCAGGGACTCTTCGCCGACCTCGTGTCGGCGCTCGAGGCGACGCTGATCGTCCGGTTGGTGTTGCGGGGACGGGTGGACGTGCGTTTCGGGATCGGATCGGGACCCCTGACCAGGTTCGAGGAGTCGCGGGTGCCCTTCGATCAGGACGGCCCCGCGTGGTGGTCCGCCAGAGAGGCGGTCGACCACGTTCGCGAGCTGTCGCAGCGGCAGGAGTCGCCGAGAGGGCTCCGGACGCGCTGGGTCCACGCCGACGATGAGCGGTCGTTCCGCGTGGCTTCGGTCAACGCGTTCTTGCAGTGTCGCGACGAGCTCGTGGGCGCGATGGACACGCGCGATGCGGCGGTGATGCTCGGGCTGCTCGCGGACGAGCCGCTGACGCGGATCGCGGAGACGGAAGGCATCAGCCCCTCCGCGCTCTCGCAGCGGGCGATCCGGGGTGGCCTGTACGCGATCCGTCGCGCCCACGAGGCGCTGCGGGAGGCGGTCACGTGATCGCCGTCGGTATCTGGCTCGTGTCGATCGGGCTCGCGGATCTCGTGGCCGGCCTCTCGGGCGAGCCGAAGGCCGGTCCGAGGACGATCGGCGCGACCATCACCGGCTTCGTTGCGCCACTCGTCCTCGGTCTCGCGGCCGGGGCGACGACCGCAACGCTCTTCCTCCTCACACTCCTGACCGGCGTCACGATCGCCGCATGGATCGTGCTGCGGCGGGATCCGACGCGGATGACCGCGCTCCGCGCGCTGGGCGCGCTCTTGTTCGTCCTCGCCGCTTTCGTGGCGGTCTCGCTGTTCGGGGCGGAGCCGGTCTCCAACTTCCGGATCGAGCCGATCCTCGCGCGCGGCGTTCACCTCTTGCCGTTCCCGCTCGTGGCCGGCGCGTCGTTGGAGCAGGTGCTTCTCGTCGCCGGCGTCCTCATGATGCTCTTCGCCACGAGCAACGCGATCGTCCGGCTGGTGCTGACCGCGATGGGAACGAGGTTCTCGAACGCCGAGCAACGACTCCGCGGTGGGCGGGTGATCGGTCCTCTGGAGCGCGTGCTCATCTTCGGCCTGGGCTTGGCAGGGCAGGCGACCGCGGCTGCCCTCGTGATCGGCGCGAAGGGTTTGCTGCGCTACCCCGAATTGAACGGGCTCCGGAACGAGCCCGGTGCGGCGGGACCGCCGGCTCGCACGATCGACGTCGTGACCGAGTACCTCTTGATCGGATCGCTCACGAGCTGGCTCCTCGCCCTGTTCCCGCTCGTGTTGGTCCCCGCCTAGCGGCTGGGACTAGGCTCGGGCGATGCCGACGCTCGAGCTGCCGGACGGCGCGCACCTGAACTACGAGATCGCGGGCGACGGTCCCACGGTGACGTTCATCCATCCCGGGCTCTGGGACATGCGGACGTGGGACCGGGAGTTCGCCTCTTTCCGGGAAGCGGGTTATCGCGTGCTCCGCTACGACGTCCGTGGGTACGGAGGCTCGAGCCGGCCCGAACCGGGCGTTCCCTACTCGCACGTCCGAGACCTCGAAGCGCTCCTCGCTTCCGAAGAGGTCACGCAGACCGCGATCGTCGGCTGCTCGATGGGCGGAGGCATCGATGTCGACTACGCGCTGGTGCATCCCGAACGGGTGTGGGGTCTCGTCCTCGTCGCTACCGGCCTGGGCGGCTTCGAGGCGACCGAGGAAGAAGAGGACTGGTGGGCGGAACGTGACGCGCCGATCGAGGCCGCGCTCGAGGCCGGCGACCTCGAGCGTGCGCAGGACCTCCTGCTCGAGATCTGGGCGCCGCTCGGGACCGATGACGAGCGCGGAGCCCTGATCAAGCAGATCGCGCGCGACAACATCCATGAGCTGACGATGGACGAGAGCGGCGCGGAGCAGCTCGATCCTCCGGCGGCGCATCGGCTCGCGGAGATCGATGTGCCCACGCTGATCCTCGAAGCCGCGTACGACCCACCCGACATGCGCCGCCTGTGCGACTTCCTCGGCGTCGAGATCATGGGTTCGCGCAAGGTCGTGGTCGAGGGCGCCGACCACGTGGTGAACTTGCGCCAGCCCGAGCGGTTCGAGGAGCTCGTCCTCCCTTTCCTCGCCGACGCCGCGCCCCGATGAAGCTCAGAGACTGAGGGGTTCGCCCGAAACACGGGCATCTCGCTCGATCCTGTTCCACTCGTAAACGAAGCAGGTCATCCTGCGCGTACATGAGACGTATGGACGCGACTGCTGGGCCTGCCGTGGACGTGGTCGAGCACGGCGTGCCCGCCGAGGCCGGGCGTGACTTCGAAGCGTTCTTCAGGCTCGAACACGAGCGGCTGTTCCGAGCGATGTGGCTCCTGACGCGCGACCGGCAGGAGGCGGAGGAAGTGGCGCAGGAGGCCTTCCTGCGCCTGTGGGAACGGTGGGCCCGGATCGCCGACGCGCCCGATCCCGCCGCCTACCTCTATCGCACCGGCCTGAACGTCTGGCGGAGCCGTCTCCGCCGGATGGCGGTCGCCGCTCGCAAGGCGATCCACCATGCGAGGCGAGGGGATGAGATGGAGGACGTCGAAGCACGGGACGTGGTCGTCCGGAGTCTCGCCTCGCTCCCTACACGCCAGCGAGCGGCCATCGTCCTGATGGACGTGCTCGACCTCTCGTCGGAGCGTGCCGGCGAAGTCCTCGGGGTCCGTCCAGTGACGGTCAGGGTGCTCGCTGCGAGGGCGCGCGCCACGTTGGCAAGCGAGATGGGAGCAGGCGATGCCTGACGTGAAGACACGACTCCAAGACGCCGGCCGGCTCGTGGATCTGCCGGATCGTCCGTTCGACCGGCTGGTGGAACGGCGCGCCCGGTCACACCGACGCGGCCGAGTCGTATCGCTCGTCGTCGCACTCGCGATCGCGGGCGGCGCTGTCGGTGGGGGCCTGTTCCTTCTGAACGGGATCGACGACGACGCGAAAGACACGGGGACGGGCTGGCAGCCGTCGCGCCGGCTCGCGCTCCGTCCTGGTGAGTACTTCTATCTCCAGGTCACGAGTGACGAGGCCGTGGACGGGCACATCCGCGACCTGGAGACGTGGTGGGCGGCGGACGGATCTGGCGAGGTGCGGAACCGAAGCACCCGTCAGGACAAGTACCCGTATCCGCCCAGCGGTGTCTACGGCGAGGATGCGTTCCCCGAGGCGAACGACCTGTCGTGGTCGACGGATCCCGAGGGACTCGCGACGCGACTGCGCGAGGGGACGTTCGAAGGAGCTCTCGTCCTGCTACTCGAAACGCCCTACGCCACCCCGGAGCTTCGCGCGGCCCTCTTCGATGTCGCGAGCGGCCTGGATGGAGTGACCGTGATCGAGGACGTTCACGATCCGGCCGGCCGGCTGGCGGTGGCGTTGGAGACGACCGAGAGAGATGGCGAGGACATGGCGACGTGGCGCTCGTATTTCGATCCCGGGACGCATCAAGTGCTCGCCTGGACGTTCGAGTCGACGCGTGGGGGATCAGCGTGGATCCTTCTCGAGTCCGCGATCGTCGGCGCTCCGGGTGAGGCGCCCGAGCCCGATGAGTGGCTCGTCCCTCCCGTGGGGAAAGCGCCGGCCTAGCCCTACTTCTTGTGGGCCTCTTCGCGGGCGTGCTGGTACTCGTCGATGACCTTCTGCGCGAGGTGCTGCGGCATCTCCTCGTAGTGCGAGAACGTCATCGAGAACGCGCCGCGGCCGCCGGTCATCGACCGCAGGTCGATCACGTAGCGGGCGACCTCGCCCTGGGGGACCATCGCGTTGATCACCTGCTTGCCGCCTCCCAGCTGGTCCATGCCTTGGATCTTGCCGCGCTTCGCGTTGAGGTCGCCCATGATGTCCCCGGTGAAGGACTCCGGGACGGTCACCTGCAGCTGGACGATCGGCTCGAGGAGCGCCACGCCGGCCTGCTCGACGACCTCCTTCAACGCGAGCGAGCCCGCGATCTGGAACGCCATGTCGGAGGAGTCCACGGAATGGAACTTCCCGTCGACGAGCGTGACCTTGATGTCGACCATCGGGTTCCCCGAGAGAACGCCCTCGGACATCGTCTTGACGATGCCCTTCTCGATCGACGGGATGAACTGCTGGGGGATCGCTCCTCCGAAGATCTTGTCTTCGTAGACGAAGCCTTCGCCCCGCGGGAGCGGCTCGACCTCGATCTCGCACACCGCGTATTGCCCGTGGCCCCCGCTCTGCTTCACGTGCCGTCCCTGGGCCTTCGCCTTGGCCCGGATCGTCTCCCGGTACGCGATCTTCGCGGGCTTCGCCTCCACCTCGACGCCGAACTTCGCTTTCAGGCGTTCCATCTGCACGCCGAGGTGCGCCTCACCCATCCCGTAGATCACGGTCTCGTGCGTCTCGTCGTTGCGGGCGACACGGAACGTCGGGTCCTCCTCGCGGAGGCGCGCCAGACCGGTGGCGAGCCGGTCCTCCTCACCCTTCGTCTTGGGCGCGATCGCGTAGGCGAGGAGCGGCTCCGGGAGCTCCACCTGCGCGAGCTGCACCGGGTCGTCCTTCGTGGCGAACGTGTCTCCCGTGTGGGTGTGGGGGAGCTTCGCGACCGCGCCGATGTCGCCGGCCGGTACCTCGGACACGGTCTCGTGTTCCTTGCCCTTGAGCGCGAACAGCTGTCCGATCCGCTCGTCGGTTCCCTGCGTAGCGTTGTGCACCGAACTGTCGGGGCGGACCTTTCCGCTGAAGACCCGGAACATCGTGATGTGCCCGACGAAGGGGTCCGACACGGTCTTGAACACGAAGGCGCTCAGGGGTCCGTCGGGATCGCACGCCCGCTCCTTCTCCTCGCCACCCTTCGCGATCACCTGCAGCGGCGCGCGATCGAGCGGAGAGGGGAACTCCTCGACGATGAAGTCCAGCAGCCGATCGATCCCGATCGCCTTGGAGGCCGAGCCGACGAAGACGGGAGCGAGCCGGGCGTTCGTGAAGCCGTCCTTCGCGCCCTGCGTGATGACGGCTTCGGGGAGCGTGCCCTCATCGAGGTACTGCTCGATCAAGGCGTCGTCGGACTCGGCCACCGCTTCGATCAGCTTCTCCCGCGCGGGATCCGCGATCTGGTGGATCTCGTCGGGCCATTCGGACTCCTCCGCCTTCGGGCCGGACGGGTACAGGTCCGCCTTCTCGTGGAGCAGGTCGGCGATGCCGCTGAACTCGCTCTCCGCGCCGATCGGGAGCTCGAACGGCGCCACCTGGTTCCCGAACGAGGACACCAGCTGGTCGAGCGTCGCCTGGAAGTCAGCCCGTTCACGATCCAGCTTGTTCACGAAGACCGCACGAGGCAGGTTCTCCTGGACCGCGAGCTCCCAGGCGAACTCGGTCTGGACCTCGACGCCGTCCACCGCCGAGACCACGACGATCACGGCGTCCGCCGCGCGGACCGCCGAGCGCACGTCCCCGACGAAGTCCGCCGTGCCGGGGGCGTCGAGGACGTTGATCTTGACGTCGTTCCACTCGATCGGTGCCATCGAGAGCGACACCGAGATCTGTCGGTGCTGCTCGTCGGGGTCGTGGTCCGACACGGTGTTCCCGTCTTCGACCGTACCCATCCGCGTGATCGCACCGGACGCGAAGAGCATCGATTCCAGCAGTGTCGTCTTCCCGGATCCTCCGTGCCCCACGAGCAAGACGTTGCGGATGTCCTTCGCGTCGTAGGTCTTCAACCGCGGCTCCTTCGGGACGAGGCCCTCGGGCGCTGGAGGCCCTCGGACGCTGGTGAGGGTGAGGTTCGGCCGGATGAACGAGGAATCCTACAGAGTTGCTACGCTCGCCCGACCTGCGATGCGGAGCTTGCTGCGGTTCGAACGCCAGCCACCCGGCACCGCGATCACGCGCTCGGTTCTGGTTGCCGGCGGTGCGCTCGCGGCCGGGGCGGGATTCCTCGTGGTCGCCCGGGAGGCGCGTCCCGCGGCGTGGGCGGCCGGCGCCTCGGGCGCGCTCCTCCTGCTCGGGGGCCATCGAGCCAACCACGGCGCCGGCGGACCCACGGACCGGATGCTGGACGATCTCCTGGATCGCGTGTGGGACGGGGCGGTGCTGTCCGCGATCGCGTGGGCCGCGCGCAACGGCAGCGCGTCGCTGGCTGTGGCGGCCCTCGCCGCCGTCAGCCTGTCGTTCGTGGCCGGGTACATCCGAGCGCGCGGGGCCGCGCTCGGCTACTCGGTGGAGGAGCGGCACGTCACGCGTGGCGCTCGGTACGTCCTCGTGGTCGCGTTCCTCTTGTTCGGGTGGACGTGGGCCGTCTGGACGGTGGCCGTGATGTCCGGCCTCGCCGCCGTCGTCCGCGCGGGGCAGGTCGCGCAGGAGGAGCGGACGGCGTGAACGCGCGCCGCCGGGCGACCGAGACCGCGACGTACCTCCTCTATCGGTTCATGAGCTGGTTGGGGCCGCTCCTCCCGGTACGGAGCGGCCGGTCCGCCTACGAGCGGGCGGGGCGGCTCTTCTTCCATCTCGCCGCCGGGCCCCGCGCCGTCGTGGCCGCCAACCAGGCGCAGGTCCTCGGGCGGCCGGCCGACGACGCGCTCGTGCAAGCGTCGACCCGCGAGGCGTTCGCCCTCTACGGCCGGTACTGGTTCGACACGTTCAACGTGCTTGGGTGGGACGACGCCGCGGTCGCCGCCGCCTTCCGCTTCGAGGGGATCGAGCTGGTCGAGAAGGGTCTGGCCGAGGGTAAGGGCGTCGTGATCGCCCTCCCGCACACCGGGAACTGGGACGTCGGTGGGCGAGCGATGGCGATCCGGCTCGCTCCGGTGGTGTCGGTCGCCGAGCACCTGAGACCGGAGCCTCTGTTCACGCTGTTCCTCGAACACCGTCGGCAGTTGCAGATGGACATCATCGACCTGGCGAGCGACCACGTGGGCCGCCAGCTCACCCAACGCCTCGAGGAGAACCGGATCGTGGCGCTCGTGGCCGATCGTGACCTCTCCGGCGGCGGCATCGAGGTGGAGATGTTCGGACGGACCAGACGGATGCCGGCCGGGCCGGCGCTGATCGCGTTGTCCGCAGGGGCGCCGCTCGTCTCCGGTCCCACCTTCACGACGCGGGACGGGTGGGTCGAGGTGCTCTCCGAGGTCACG
>DATFGG010000202.1:0-3737 GCA_035249665.1 Actinomycetota bacterium
AAGGCGCCGATCCCCCCGGTGGGGGCCTTCCTGTAGAGCCCGCGCTTCCCCTCGAACCGCTTGTGACAGTGCGCCAGCGCCGCCGTCCACATCCGTTCGAACTCCGGCGTCACGACGAACTCCGTGCTCAGGTGGCCGTAGGGATCGACGGCCACATCGTCGGCGGGCTGCTCCACGACCCACGGCATCGCGCCGCCCTGGACGCCACCGAAGTTGACGTCGGGCTTGTAGTAGATGCCCCAGAGCTCCTCGCTCACGACGGAGCCGTCCATGTCGTCGATCAGCGGCGCGTCCGTGTCCACGTGCACGACCGGCGGCATGTTGCCCTCGTTGTCCAGCAGGTAGCTCGGGTCGACGCCGAGCGTGCCCTCCTGGAGGCACCAGTAGGTCCACATCGGCCGCTCATAGACGTTCCCGTCGCGCCCTTTCACGTCCACCACGCCGGGCAGGTCGAGCATGTGCCAGAGATCGCGGACCCAGGGGCCGGCCGCGACCACGACCTGCTCGCAGGCGATCGCGCCCCGGTCCGTCTCGACCGCGGTGACCGCTCCCCCGCCGACCCGGAATCCGGTCACCGACACCGGCGCGTGCAGCGTGACGCCGAGGTCCTCGCTCTTGGCGCGCAAGCCACGCATCGAGGGCATGTTCTCCGCGTAGCCACCCTTCTTCTCGTGCAGGACCGCCGTGATGTTCTTCGCCTGCCAGTCCGAGAAGATCGACTCCATGTAGGAGCGGCAGTCGTCCTCGCCCTCGATCAGGGCCGACGTGTAGCCGATCGCCTTCTGCTGCTCGTAGATCGTCGCGACGTCGGCTCGCATCACCTCCGGCGCGATCTGGAGGTAGCCGATCGGGTGGTAATGGAAGGCTTCCGGGTCCGATTCCCAGACCTGCACCGAGTGGGCCATCAGCTCCCGCATGGCCGGCTGGAAGTAGTTGTTGCGGATCACACCGCACGCGATCCCCGAGGGTCCCGCCCCGATCCCGGTCTTGTCGAGGATCACGATGTCGCCCCCGTCGCCCTCGCCGCGGCGTTCGAGCTCCGTCGCGAGATGCCAGGCCGTGGAGAGGCCGTGGATGCCGGCACCGATCACCACGTACCGCGCGCTCTCGGGGAGCTCCACGTGCGGACCACCTTTCATGCCGGATCGTCGTGTCGGATCGTCGCGATTCTAGGGTCTCGCGGTACACACGCAGAACAACGTTCCCTGCGGGTCGGACATCGTCGTCCACCGGCTTCCGCCGTCCGCCGTCTCGTCGATGGTCCACTCGATCGTGGCGCCGAGTCCCCGCAGGCGAGTCACCTCCGCGTCCACGTCGTCGACACGGAGATCGAGGTGAACGGGGTTCTTCCCGGGCCCGATCGCGTCCACCTGCTGGATCACCACGGTGGGCCGCGCATCCCCCGCCGGAGGAACGAGCACGACGAAGGGGCCGCGTGCCGAGCGTCGCTCGTACCCCAGTGCTGCCTGCCAGAACGTCACCGCGCCGGCGGAGTCCGTCGCGTCGATCGTGACCTCGATCGACGCCGTCAGGGGACCCCGACCTCCTCCCGTTCCTCCATCCGCCTGCCCGCGTCGTCGACGAACGCCTCCCAGATCCCCAACGTCCGCTCGTCGTCCTGCCACTCCTCGTGGAGCTCCCACTGGACACCGAGGACGAACGAGGAGGATCCCGGCATCTCCACCGCTTCGATCGTTCCGTGCGGCGCCCAGGCGACGGCCTCCAGACCCGTCCCCAGGTCCTTCACCGCCTGATGGTGGTAGCTGTCGACCTCCGTGTGCTCGCCCAGGTGGGATGCGAGCAGGGAGCCGGGCTTCACGTCGACCGGATGCGTGGGATGCGCCGGTCGGGGCGCTCCTTCGAGTGTGGCGGCCACGAGCGCTCGCCACTCGTCCCATTTGGCCCCCGGATGGTCCGCCCCGCCTCCCGGGAACTCCTCCAGGTCCCCGTGAAGGGTCCCGCCCAGGGCGACGTTCAGGATCTGGCAGCCACGGCACACGCCGAGGACGGGCACCTCTTCCTCCACGGCGAGCAAGGCGTAGGACAGATCGATCTCGTCGAGGAACGGCTGCCCGGGCAGGTGCTTCGGGTGAGGCTCGTCCCGGCCGTACCGCCACGCCTCGATGTCACGCCCGCCGGCCAGGACCAACCCGTCGATCCGCTCGATCAGCTCGACCCGATCCTCCTCCCGCTCGTAGTACGGGAGGAGGACGGGGAGGGCGCCCGCAGCGAGCAGCGGGCGCCCGTAGCCGTAGCCGTAGTAGTCGCCGTAGTCCGCGAACCCCTCCGAGATCGCGACCAGGGGACGGCGATCGGTCATGGACCGGAGGGTGTCACATTCGTCAGTGACCGGCGGGCCGCTCCCAGCCCTCCAGCACCGGCGGTGTCCAGTCCGTCCCCACGGTCTCCGATCCCTCGACCCATGGTCCGAGCTCGGGTTGGGGGAACTTCGCGTGCTTCGCCTTCAGCTGGATCCCGTAGGAGTTCCCTTCGGTCAAGTGCTTCATCAGAACCTTGCGGGCGAGCTCGTCCTCGCGCCCGGCGGGGATGTCGAAATAGATCTTCAGGAACGAGTTCGAGTAGCGATCGAACACCGCGGCTACCCCGTCCTCCTGGAGGAGCGAGACGTCTTCGAGCCAGTTCAGGTCCTGGCCCGGGGTGAGCGCGTCCAGGTCGACGTCTTCCACGAGGGAGATGTCCTCCTGGTAGGGGAACCGCCGGCCGGCGAGCTCCTCGGCGTCGATCCCGATCTTCGTCGAGAGGTGCGGCTCGTTCATGTCGTCCCTTCCGGCTCTGTCCGTGGCTCAGCTCGGGAACTGTCCGGTGTCCGCGAGGTACTTCTGCATCATCGTCTTGATGTCCTCGAGGGTCTCCTTGTCCGTGACGCCCGGGATGTAGTCGGTGCCCGCGAGGGGGACCTTCGCCATCGCGGCCGCCTCCACCGTGAGCGCGCAGAGGTCTTCCGGCTCCAGCGAGTGGACGTCCGTCTTCCCGCAGGCGCGAGCGAGCATCTGGAGCTCCATCGTCATCGCGGTCAGGAAGTTGTAGACGCGCTCGGCCGCCGAGTCGACCTCGAGCCGCTTGCGGAGCTCCGGGTCCTGCGTCGTGATCCCGACCGGGCACCGGCCCGTGTGGCAGTGGTAGCACTGACCTGCCGGCACGCCGACGGTGCCCTCGTAGTCGGTGACCCCGGGGATCTCCTTGTTGCAGTTCAGGGCCATCAGCGCGGAGTGTCCGATCGCGACGGCCGTCGCGCCGAGGGCCAGGCACTTCGCGACGTCCGCGCCGTTGCGGATCCCGCCTGCCACGACCAGGTCCACCTCGTCCACCAGGCCGACGTCCTCGAGGGCGCGCCGGGCCTCCGGGATCGCCGCCATCAGCGGGATGCCGGTCTCCTCGGCGGCGATGTGGGGGCCGGCTCCCGTCGAGCCCTCGGCCCCGTCGAGGTAGATGATGTCCGGGCCGCACTTCGCCGCCATCCGTACGTCGTCGTAGACGCGGGCGGCGCCCAGCTTCAGCTGGATCGGGATCCGGTAATCGGTGGCCTCGCGGACCTCCTGCACCTTCAGCGAGAGATCGTCGGGGCCGAGCCAGTCCGGGTGGCGGGCGGGTGAGCGCTGATCGATCCCCGCGGGGAGCGATCGCATCTCGGCCACCTGCTCGGTGACCTTCTGGCCCATCAGGTGTCCGCCGAGCCCGACCTTGCACCCCTGACCGATGAAGAACTCGCACGCGTC
>DATFGG010000203.1:0-4166 GCA_035249665.1 Actinomycetota bacterium
CCTCACGAGGGAGCACGAGCCGAGCAGGGAGGGATCAGGGTGACCGACGCGCAGCCGCACATCGACGCGCTCCTCCAGGAGGAACGGGTCTTCCCACCCCCTTCGAGCTTCGCCCAGGGGGCCGTCGTGAGCGATCCGGCGGTCTACGAGCGTGCCGCTGAGGACCCCGAGGCGTTCTGGGCTGAGCAGGCGGGCCGGCTGGAATGGAGCCGTCCCTGGGACACCGTGATGGAGTGGACGCCCCCGTTCGTGAAGTGGTTCGTGGGGGGCGCTCTGAACGCTTCGGTGAACTGCCTCGATCGACACGTCGCCTCCGGTGGCGGCGAGAAGGTCGCCTACCACTGGGAGGGGGAGCCGGGAGATACGCGGACGCTCACCTACGGCCAGCTCCTGGACGAGGTGTGCCGGCTCGCCAACGGCCTGCGCTCCCTGGGCGTGCGCAAGGGCGATCGCGTGAACATCTACCTGGGGATGGTGCCCGAGCTACCGATCGCGATGCTCGCGTGTGCGCGGATCGGGGCCCCGCACTCGGTCGTGTTCGGCGGCTTCAGCGCGGACTCCCTGCGAGACAGGATCAACGACGCCGAGGCCAAGGTGCTCATCACCGCCGACGGTGCCTGGCGCCGCGGGCAGGTCGTCCCGCTCAAGGCGAACGCGGACGAAGCGGTTGGAGAGTGTCCCAGCATCGAGCACGTGATCACGCTCCGACGGTGCGAGAACGAGCACCCGTTCACGCCGGGCAGGGACGTCTGGTACCACGACCTGGTCGGGGAGCAGTCGACGGAGTGTGTGCCCGAGGAGATGGACGCCGAGGACATCCTCTATCTCCTCTATACGAGCGGCACCACCGGGAAGCCGAAGGGGATCACGCACACAACCGGCGGGTACCTGACCCAGGTCGCCGCGACGCACCGGATGATCTTCGACATCAAGGACGACGATGTCTTCTGGTGCGCTGCGGACTGTGGATGGGTCACCGGGCACTCCTACATCGTCTACGGGCCGCTCGCGAACCACACGACGGGGATCATGTACGAAGGTGCCCCGGACTGGCCTGACAAGGATCGCTGGTGGTCGATCGTGGAAAGATACGGGGCGACCATCCTCTATACGGCGCCGACCGCGATCCGCGCCTTCATGCGATGGGGGACCGACTACCCGGAGAAGCACGACCTCTCCACCTTGCGGCTCCTCGGATCGGTCGGCGAGCCGATCAACCCCGAGGCCTGGGTCTGGTACTGGAAGGTGATCGGAGGCGAACGCGCACCGGTCGTGGACACGTGGTGGCAGACCGAGACCGGCGCCATCCTCATCACACCGCTGCCGGGGCTCACGGAGCTCAAGCCGGGTTCCGCGACGTTCCCCTTCCCCGGCATCCGAGCCGACGTTGTCGACGAGCAGGGTGTCACCGTGCCCCTCGGCGGGGGTGGCTACCTCGTCCTCACCCGGCCGTGGCCGGCGATCTCGCGGACGATCTGGGGGGATCCGGATCGGTACGTCGAGACGTACTTCTCCAAGTACGGGCCGGAGGTCTACGTCGCCGGCGACGGTGCAAAGCGGGACGAGGACGGGTACTTCTGGCTCCTCGGTCGGATCGACGACGTCATGAACGTCGCCGGGCACCGGCTGTCCACGTTCGAGATCGAGTCGGCGCTGGTCGACGACGACAAGGTCGCCGAGGCCGCGGTCGTCTCGCGGCCGGACGACCTCGTCGGCGAAGCGATCGTCGCCTTCGTCACATTGAAGACCGGTCATGAGGGCGACCACGCGATGGCGAAGCAGCTGCGCGAGCACGTCGCCGCCAAGATCGGGAAGATCGCACGGCCGCACGGGATCATCTTCACCGCAGATCTCCCGAAGACACGTTCGGGCAAGATCATGCGACGGCTGCTCCGCGATGTGGCGCACGGGCGGACCCTCGGGGACGTGACGACCCTCGCGAACGCGGAGGTCGTGGAGCAGATCCGCGAGATGTCGGAGAGCTCCCCCACCGACGAGTGACGATCGGGGCCCGGGCGCGACGGGCTCGCGCGCCGTCGACTATCCGGTCAGGTGATGCCGGAAGAAGTCGATCGACCGGCGGGCATGGGCGATCTTCTCTTCCACCTGCAGCGCGTGGTGCCCGCCGCTGTACAGGTGCACGTCGACCTCGTGCCCACGTGCGCGCAGGGCATGCGCGTACACCATCACCTGGCCGAGCGGGCACCGGCTGTCGTGCTCGCCGGCGATCAACAGCATCGGTGCCCGGACGCGGTCCACGTACGTCATCGGGTTCCGCTCGCGATAGAGCTCCGGGAGATCCATCGGGGACCCCCCCAAGGTGGCGACGTCCCAGGCGCGGAGGGTCGGCGCGCTCTCGTAGTGGGCGGCGACGTAGTCGCCGACGGGGATCCCCGCGCAGGCCGCGCGCCATCGGTCCGGGTGGAGCCCCGCGATCAGCGTCGTCAGGTACCCGCCCCACGACCAGCCTTCGAGGAACAGCGCCCGTGGGTCGGCGAGGCCTTCGGCCACCACGTGATCGACGCCTGCAACGATGTCCTCGGTCTCCGGGAACCCGATGTTCCCTTTCAGCTCCTCGCGGAAGGCCTTGCCCCGACCGGTCGATCCTCGGTAGTTGACCTGCAGGACCGCGAACCCCTCGTCGACGAACGCCTGGAGCCCCGGATCCCACAGATCGGTGTGATGCCACTCGGGCCCGCCGTGGATCGACGCGATCGTCGGGAAGGGGCCGGAACCTGGCGGGGTGGTTAGGAAGCCGGTGATCAGGTCGCCCGACGGGTTGCTCCACGTCAGCCACCGGCTCTTCGTTCCCGGCGGCGGAGGATCGACCGGCAGCTCGAGGATCGTGGCGCCGGCGGCATCCCGGACGGACGGAGGCTCGACGCTCGAGTCGCAGCGGTACCAGAGATCGCCGCCCGAGCGGAAGCCTGCTTCGTAGATCGTCCCCTCCTGCCGAACGGTCTCGTCGACCGATCCGCTGACGGGGTCGATCGTGAGGAGCCGGTTCACCCCCTCCCCCGGATCGTTGTGCGCGAGGATGCGGGATCCGTCGAGGGTCCATCCCGATGGGATCACCGGACCGGTCAGCTCGGACAGCTCGAGGTCGAGCCGCTCTCGCGTATCGAGGTCCCAGATCGCGGGGCGCTCGATCCCCGACCGCTCCTGCGTGAAGAGGAGCCGCCGGGCCCCCGCGGCGGGCGACCAGGCCACCGCCTCCATCCGCAGCTCCGGGTCGACCTGGTCGCCCGCGGACTCGCCGGAGCGGGAGTCCAGGACGCGGAGCGCCTGCCGGTCGATGTCTCCGTTCTCGGAGTGGTGGATGCAGACGAGGGCTCCGTCGGGAGAGAGCCCGCCGCCTCCCTGCGGCCATTCGCTGCCCACGCCGGCGGGCTCCGGGTTCCGGTAGATCTGGCGGGGAGCTTCCGAACCCATCGCGACGAAGACGCGGTAGTCCTCGTCGGTCGCGAAGCCGGCGGCCATCCTGCCGTCGATCAAGGACAGACCCATCATCCATTCGTCGTGGAACCCGCGGAAGAGCGGCCGCGCCTCCCCACCCTCGAAGGGCGTCAGCATCCACCTGCCGCGCTCGTTCCCGATCTCGTCGTACCACCACACCACGCCGGAGCCGTCCGGCAGGATGTGTGCCTCCTCGGCGCCGACGCCGCCCGTGGACACACGCCGGCGCTCGTCCGCTCGTACGTCCCACGCCCAGGCTTGCGTGCTGCCGTCCTCCGTGGTAACCGCCGCCGCCCGGCCCGGCGCCGATGAGGCCCACGCCACCTGCTCGATCGACGGATGGGTGAAGCGGAGGGTCCAACCGGGACGCGCGCTCACGGCGCTGAGGATAGGCCCCCACGCCGAGGAGGCCACGTAGGGGGCGCCTCTGCCGTTTGCCACTCGCGCGGCGAGGGCCCTAGAATCCTTAGCACTCGGGTCTCCCGAGTGCTAGCAGTCGGAAGCCCCGCCTGGGAACGCGTCGCCGACGCGGGTTCCGGGAAGAGGGGACCGAGACCAGGAAGCCGACCAGGGAGAAGGAGGTCGAGGGGATGGCTCCCAAGATCATCAGCTTCGACGAGGACGCCCGGCGTGCGCTCGAGCGGGGCATGGATCAACTGGCGAACGCCGTGAAGATCACGCTGGGCCCGAAGGGCCGCAACGTCGTCCTC
>DATFGG010000204.1:0-2803 GCA_035249665.1 Actinomycetota bacterium
CCCTCGCGCGCGGTACGGAAGGAACGGCAGGGCCACGGCTCCCGGACTGACCTGAGAGAGGTAGATCGCCTCGTCCCAGCTCGGGGGTCGGTCGAGCGAGAACGCGAACAGCTGGACGACGAGATAGCCGACCCCCACGACTAGGAGGAGCCGCCGCGCGAGCGCGATCTCTTCGTCCGTCGGCAGATCCATGCGCCGCCATCCTGCCGTACGACACGCCTGCATGCGGTAGCCTCCCATCCATGCGCGTGCCGAACCCCTTCGGCTGACCTCGTTCGAGAGCCTTCGCCTCGGTCGCGATCTTCCTCGCGATCGAGTTCATGGACGAGCTGGTGTTCGGCCTTCGGGAGGCTGCGTGGCCTCTGATCCGTCGGGAGCTCTCGCTCTCCTACGTCCAGATCGGGCTGCTGCTGTCGATCCCCGGGATCCTCAGCACACTCGTCGAGCCCGGCCTGGCCCTCCTCTCCGACATCGGCTGGCGCCGCCGGGTGGTGCTGGGTGGTGGCGTCACATTCATCCTCGCGCTGTTCGGAACGGCCGCGGCCTCGGGCTTCGGACTCCTGTTGGCCACGACCTGCGTGCTGTTCCCCGCGTCCGGCGCATTCGTGAGCCTCGCCCAAGCGACGTGGATGGACCTCGAGCCGGCATCGACGGAGCGGAACATGGCCAGATGGGTGGTCGCCGGTTCCGTCGGCGCCATCGTGGGCCCCCTCCTCCTCGTGGGCGTCGTCGGACTCGGATCCGGCTGGCGCGAGGCAACGGTGGTCGCGGCCCTGATGACGGTTCCCGTCCTGCTGTCCGCGCGACGTCTCCGCTTCCCGCCGCCCCAACCTGACACCGCACATCTCCGCGCGGCGGTCCGCGGCGCCCTCGCCGCGCTGCGGGAGCGCCGGGTGCTGAGGTGGCTGTCGCTGGTGCAGCTCACGGACCTCTTGGGCGATGTGTTCGTGGGATTCTCGGCCCTGTACCTGGTCGACGAGGGAGGCGCCTCGCCCGAGCTGGCTGCGGCGGGTGTCGGGATCCTGTCCGTGGCCTCGCTGCTGGGTGACGCCCTCGTCATCCGGATCCTTCGGCGGATGGACGGCCTCTCATGGCTGCGGTGGTCGGCCGCGGGCGCGCTCGTGGTCTATCCAGCGTTCCTCATGGTCGGATCCCTGGCGGGGAAACTGATCCTGCTGCTTCCGCTCGGGCTGGTCAGGTCCGGGTGGTACGCGATCGCGCAGGCCCGGCTGTATTCCGAGCTCCCGGCACGTGGAGGAACTGCCATCGCGGTCGGCGGCCCGGCCGACCTGGTCGGAGTCCTCCTTCCACTCGCGATCGCCTCCGTCGCGGAACGGTGGGGACTGCACTCGGCGATGTGGCTCCTTCTCGGAGCGCCGATCGCGATCCTGACCCTGTTGCCGTCCCGCGTCCGGGAGGCGTCCTAGACGGCTTCCCAGCCCTCGACGACCGCGTGGTCCTTGGGCTGCGGCCCGGCCTGCGCGGCACCACCCGGGGAGCCGAGACCGGTCGTCTCGAACCATTCGGCGTTGACCGCGGTGAACTGCTTCCACTCGGACGGCAGGTCATCCTCGGGGAAGATCGCGGTGACGGGGCAGACGGGCACGCACGCGTCGCAGTCCACGCATTCGTCCGGATGGATGTAGAGCATCCGCGGGCCCTCGTAGATGCAATCGACCGGACACTCGTCCACGCATGCCTTGTCCTTCACGTCGATGCAGGGTTCCGCGATCACGTACGCCATGTCTTCATCACCCTTTCGATCGGGCCGTACCCTCGGATGCTGCGTTGGAACCCTACGACCAGACGGGGTTCGGTAGCATCGCTGCAGGATGACCGCCGCTCGCACCGTGACGTCTCTGCTCGACGGCCGCAGCACCGAGGGGGACGCACCTGGCGGAACGCTCACGATCGCGAACCCCTCCCGCCTCGAAGAGACCGTCGTCGGGGCACAGCTCGGCGACGCGGCCACCTTCCTCGACGCCTGCCGGCGGGCGAAGGCGGCGCAACCGGCCTGGGCCGCGGTCCCCGCGCCGGTCCGAGGCAGGGCGATCCAGCAACTCGGCCGGCTCGTGGAAGCCAACGCCGAGTCGCTCTCCCGGCTGGTCACCCGTGAGATCGGGAAGCCGATCCGCGAATCGCGCGGCGAGGTGCAGGAGGTCATCGACACCTGCACGTTCTTCCTGGGCGAGGGGCGCCGCCTCTACGGGCAGACGGTTCCGTCCGAGATGCCGGACAAACAGCTCTTCACGTTCCGCGTCCCCGTGGGCGTCGCGGGGATCGTCACCGCGGGCAACTTCCCCGTCGCCGTCCCTTCGTGGTACATCGTGCCCGCGCTGCTGTGCGGGAACACGGTGGTCTGGAAGCCCGCCGAGTACACGCCCGCCACCGCCGAAGCGTTCGCCCAGCTGATCCTGCATGCCGGGTTCCCGCGAGGAGCGTTCCAGCTCGTCCTGGCCGACGGACCGCAGACGTTCGAGGGGATCGAACGCGCCCTCGACGGCGGCGTGCTCGACAAGGTCGGGTTCACCGGCTCGACCGAGGTGGGCAGCCGGATCGGGGAGCTGTGCGGCCGTCACCTCCAATCGCCGTGCCTCGAGCTCGGCGGCAAGAATCCGCTCGTCGTGATGCCCGATGCCGACCTGGACCTCGCCGTGGAAGGCGCCCTGTTCAGCGGTTTCGGGACCGCCGGCCAGCGCTGCACGTCGCTCGGCACGGCGATCGTCCATCGCGACGTCCACGGCGACTTCATGGCCCGGTTCACGAAGGCCGCGACGGACGCTCCGATCGGCGATCCCACCGA
>DATFGG010000205.1:0-2206 GCA_035249665.1 Actinomycetota bacterium
GCGTGCTCGCCGTCGCGATCGGCTTCTACGTGATCGGACTCGTCCTCGCGGCATCGGCTCCGACGATGCTCGTCCTGGTGATCGCGCGGTTCGTGCAGGGGATCGGCGGCGGCGGCCTCTACGTGGTCTCGCTCTCCACGGTGGCGAAGACCTACCCCGAGCGGATCCGGCCCCGGGTGATGGCGCTACTCGCCTCTATGTGGATCCTCCCCGGGTTGCTCGGGCCGTCGGTCGGCGCCGTGCTCGCCGAGACCGTCGGCTGGCGTTGGGCCTTCCTCGCACCCCTGCCATTGATCGTGCTCGCCACGGCGATGGTGATACCGTCGCTCCGCGGCGTCAGCGTGCGCGAGGAGGGGTCGAAGCTGCCGGTCGCCGCGTCGCTCGTCCTGATGGTCGGCGCGGGCTCGCTGCTTGCCGGCCTCACGGATCTCTCGGTCTGGAGCACCCCGCTCGTCGTCGTCGGGATCGCCGTAACGATTCCGACGCTCCGCAGGATCACGCCGCCCGGCACGCTCACCGCCCGGGCGGGGCTCCCGGCCGCATCGGCGGCCGCCTTCCTCGCATCGGCGGCGTTCTTCGCGATCGACGGCTTCGTCCCGCTGATGCTCACGGAGACGCGAGGGCTCTCGATCGGGACGGCCGGCATCGTGATCACAGCGTCCGCGCTCGCCTGGGCCGCCGGCTCGTGGTGGCAGTCGGGGGTGGTCGGGCGCTTCGGCGCACGCCGGCTGACGGTGGCGGGCGCGATGATGATCGCGTCAGGCGCCGCCGTGGTCGCGGCGGGCCTCCTCGAGGTGCCGCTCGTCGTTCCCTACGTGGGCTGGGCGATCGGGAGTGTGGGGATGGGCATCGTCTTCCCGACGATCCCGCTATCGGTGATGGGCAGCGCCGAGGAGGGGCGGGAGGCGGGCGAGCTCTCCTCGATGATCCTGATGGACTACCTGGGCGTCGGGATCGGCGCAGGTCTCGGCGGAGCGAGCGTCGCGCTCGCCGACGTCGGAACGCTCACGATCCGCGAAGGACTCGCCGGCGCGTTCGGTCTTGGGATCGCCGCCGCCGTGTTGCTCGCGTTCGTCGCGAGGCGCCTCCCCGACACCCGCCGGGGTTCGTAGCGTGGTCTACGACGCGTGCTGGGCCGAGAACCCCGTGATCCGGCGGCTCCCGAGTTCCGCGGCATCGACGGGCCCGCCCTCATTGCTGTGGGTGAAGCTCAGCTCGTGGGTCCCCTCCGGGCCGTAGACGTACACGTGGATCGAGAACCAGACATCCTCTCCGGCGAAATCGTCGCGCCGAAACGGCTCCCCGAAGATGCCGGCCACGTCGTCCATCGTGTCTGCGCCGAGAACCAGCCCTTCCGGAAGCGCGACATGGACGTCTGTCGGGCGATCGGGGATCGACACCGGGACGCTCATGACCGAGCCCACGTCGTCAGCCTCGATGACGAACCGGAAGTCCCCCATGTTCCGGGCACGCAGGATGGTTGGGGAACGCGGCGCTGGCGGCGATAGTCGATCGACGTCGGCCCCGCCGTCTGTTCTCGGTAGTCGCCGGTCCCCGCTTGACAGATTGGATGGCCTCAAGGTACAGGGGATGTCCCGGTTGAGGGGATAGGCCATGAACAATCCTCCGGAGAGTCCCGTCGAATTTGAATTGGTCGTTCCTGAGCCTGATGAGGAGGCTCCTTTCCCCCATTCGACCGACGGAGAGACTCGACGAAGGCGCTTCTCTTCGCGATGGTTGCTGGGCCGACGGCTCACGGAGCTGGATGAATGGCCGGACAAGGCGGAAGAAGGGACCGAGCCTACCTTTCAGAGACTGCACAACTCAATCAGGTGGTATCACTTGGCTTCCCTTCAGGCGACGCGCTGGTACACGACCCTCAAGGTGGTTCAGATCGTCGCGGCGGCTGCGGTACCCGTATTGGTTGCAACCAGTGGCGAATCGTTCGCGTTCAAGAGCTTGATCGCGGCTCTGGGTGGACTCGTCGTGATTCTGGAAGGGGTTCAACAGCTCAAGCAATACGGTTGGAACGCCGTGAAACGGGCACAGGTTAGAGAAGCGCTGAAGCGTCAGTATTTTCTCTACGAAGCGCAGATCGAACCCTATGATGTTGATCCGGAGGACCGCTTGAAGGTCTTGGCCGAGCGTGTCGAGAGGATAATCGGCCGGGACGTAGCCGAATGGGCAGAGCAACCGCCCGAAGCTG
>DATFGG010000206.1:0-11055 GCA_035249665.1 Actinomycetota bacterium
GCGCTGGAAGGAGCGGCGACCCGGCTCGGCCGCCCGCTCGGGATGGGTTGAGGCTCAGTCTCGCGGGCGGACCTTCGTCCCCTCCGGCGTGTCCATGACCTCGAGGCCCATCGCCTGGATCTCGTCCCGGAGCTCGTCGGAGCGCGCGTAGTCCTTCGACACTCGAGCGGCATCGCGTTCGGCAACCAGCCGTCGGACCTCTTCCGTGGGCTCCCAAGCCGCTCGCGCCTCCCGTTCGAGATCGAGTCCGAGGACGCGATCCCAGGTCGCGAGGAGCCCCCTCTTCTCACCGGTCGAGACGTCAGCCGAGTGATCGAGGTCGTTCACCACACGGACGGCGGCCGGCATGTCGAGGTCGTTCGCGACGGCCTCGCGGAACCGTGAATCGAACTCCTTCGCGGCGGGGCCGAGGTCCTCGGCCGGCGCACCCCACTCCGCGACGTGCCTGCGGAGCTGCTTCACCCGATGGTCGGCCGTCTCCAATGCCTCCCACGTGAAGTCCATCTCGGATCGATAGCGGGTCTGGAACGTGAACCACCGGAAGGCGAGGGGGTCGATGCCCTGCTCGGCCAGATCGGTCACCCGCTTGATGTTCTTCGCGGATTTCGCCATCTTCTGGCCGCCCATCTGCAGGAACCCGCCGTGTGCCCAGATCGACACGACCGGATGACCCACGGCGCCTTCCGACTGCGCGATCTCGTCCTCGTGATGCGGGAACTTGTTGTCGTTGCCACCGGTGTGGACGTCGAATCGGGCGCCCAGATGCTTGATCGACATCGCGGAGCACTCGATGTGCCATCCCGGATATCCGTCGCCCCACGGACTCGGCCATCGCAAGAGACGGTTCTCGCCGGCCTTCTTCCACAGCGCGAAGTCCTCGGGGTGCCGCTTGCCCGGATCCGTCGCCAGCTCCGTTCGGTGCCCCGCTCGCAACTGATCGAGTGTGTTCCCCGACAGCTTCCCGTACCCGGGGAACGTCGTGGTTTCGTAGTAGACGGTCCCGTCGACCTCGTAGGCATGCCCCTTCTCGATCAGCGTCTCGATCATCGAGATCATCTCCGGGATGTGATCGGTGGCCCGCGGGTAGAGGTCGGCCCGCTCGATCCCGACCAGATCGGCGTCCTCGAGGAACGCCTGCGTGTACTTCTCGGCGATCTCGGCTGCGGAGAGCCCTTCATCGGACTCGGCCAGCTCCATCTTGTCTCTGCCCGTGTCGCTCGCCTCGTCGGTCATGTGGCCGACATCGGTGATGTTCATGATCCACCGGACGTCGAGTCCCTCGAAACGGAGGGCGCGGCGGACCAGATCCCCCAGCATGAACGAGCGCATGTTCCCGATGTGGATGTACCGATAGACCGTGGGACCGCACGAGTAGATCCGCACCAGCCGGCCGTCGACGGGAACGATCTCCTCGACGGCGCGCGAAAGGGTGTTGTACAGCCGCACGGAGCTCAGGATAGTCCCCGACGCTCCCGGGGACGGGTGCGTCTCAGGCGCCGTCCTTCGACGGGTCCACTCCCTCCTGGAACCGAACCGACCCCGGCTGCGCCTCGCCCGGAGCCTCCGGGACCGGCTGGAGCGGCACCGGGGGCGGCGGGACCGGCACGGGGATCATCGCGTCGACACCGGCGTGCTCCTTGTGCGCCCGCAGGGCGGCCGTGTGGTAGTTCTCGAGCATCTGGCGGAAGCCCGCGACCTGGTACGGGCGCCCGTCGACGGTCGGGCCCACGGTTCCCTCCATCACCGCGGCGATGTCGTCCCCGGTCACCGTCTTGTGGGTCTCGAGGACGTGCGCGACCGCGAGCACGTCGGCCCGGTGCTCCTCCAGGAGGTCCCACGTCCGGTCGTAGAGCTCCCGGAGCTTCGCCTCGACCTGCTTGCCGAACTCGCCGTCGAACATGTTCCGGTCCGCACCGGTCTCGACCGCCTGCGCTCCCCGGAACGCGGCCAACGTGACCACGTGCGAGGCGATCGTGTCGCCCATGCCCGCGAGCCCGAGGTTCATCATCACGATCCGGGTCGCGTTGTTCAGGTCGCTCCCGACCCCGCTCGAGTTGTCGTCGTCGAAGAACATCCGCTCGCCGACGAGCGAGGCGAGGCTCCCCATCACGTCGATCTCGCGCTCGGACCGCCACTCGAACATCTGGTCCTCGGGCGGGATGTACGAGACGAGACCGCCGACGTCGCCGCGTCGCTCGATCGTCGCGATATCGATCACCGCGTGCCGACGCAGGTGGTACGCGACCACGGCATGACAGGCTTCATGCACCGCCGTCGCGTGCCGCTCCCGCTCGATGTACTCGAAGTCGTCCGGCACGCCGAGCTGCTTGATGTGCTTCGCGCGGATGATGTCGCGGTACGTAATCGTTTCCCGGCCGTCCCGGATCGCGACCACGAGGCCCTCGTTCACGATGTCCTTGATGCTCGCGCCGGTCGCGTACGGGGTGATGGTCGCGAGCTTGTCGACGTCTTGGTCCGAGAGCTCGTTCTTCACCTTCCGCAGGTACAGCCGGAACGTCTCGCGCCGACCCTCCTTCGTCGGGTAACCGACCTTGTACTGGCGATCGATCCGCCCGGGGCGCAGCATCGCCTGGTCGAGCGCGCTGGGCATGTTCGTCGCGAAGATGTGCAGGATGCGGTACTTGAACGGGGGCTTCGGCCGCATCCCGAGCAGGCGGCGAACCCGGTTCAGCAGCCCACGCGGCTTCTCGAGACCCGACATCTCCGACAGCAGCGCCTGCAACGTCCCCATCCCGCCGCCGCCCATCCCCATCCCGGCGATGAAGTAGTCCGCCTTCGTCCGACGGTCGGGCAGCCGGGAGGGGAGCGAGCCCAGCAGAACCTCGTCCCTCGTGGCCGGCGAAAGATAGGCGATCCCGTTGCACGCCGGCGAGGTGGACCACGGACCGGCCGTCGCCGGCTGCCCGAAGCCCTGGGCGATCTGCCCCCGGTTGCCGAGCGAGTCGGCCTCGTCGAAGAACACGATCACCCCGCCGTAGCGCAGCGCCATCTTCCGGAGCTTCCGGTAGAGCGACTTCACCTTCAGGATCCCGACGCCCATGAACATCTGCGTGAACGCCCCGGGATCGACGAACACGAACGGCTTCGCGGACTCGCCCGCGACGGCCTGCGCCATCAGCGTCTTGCCGGTGCCGGGCGGCCCCCACAAGAGCACGCCGCCCGGGACGTACCCGCCCTTGTCCTCGATCGCCTCAGGCGCCTCGAGGAAGATCATCGTCTCCTTGACGCGCTCCAGGACGGAGTCCTGGCCCTTCACGTCCTCGAACCGGGTCTCGATCTCGTCCGGCATGTAGACGTCGACGCCGCCTCGAGAGAGGAACCAGAACAAGCCGACGAACTGGAAGATCACGAAGAAGAATCCGAACGCGAGCTGCAGGATGAAGGGCAGCGCGATCACCAGGCGCGCGGGGGCCTCCACGATGCCCAGCCACACCGGGTCGGTGTTGAAGAGCCGGCCCATGAAAGTGCTCAGGGCGAGCAGCACGATGAAGAACTTGATCGCGCGGGCGAGGCGGAACCGGGTCCAGTCGTCGATCCCCCGGCCGAGGCCCTGGGCGCTCCCGAACACCTTCTTCTCCCAGAACCGGAAGTAGCCCTTGGAATGCTCCTCCAGCCAGTAGTGCAGCTGACGCACGAGCTCGATCGCCGCGAGGATCAGGATCCAGGCGTAGTCGCTGAGCGCGATCCGCACCGCGTCGGAGAACGGACCGCCCAGCGGGTTGACCGAGGCCGCCCACACGACCGCGAGACCCGACAACCACAGGATCCCCAGGAGCAGCAGGAACTTCACGCGATCCCACATCGCCATCGGGGCGCGCGTGACGCGCTCCGACGGACGGGGGCGAGACGTGCGGTCGGTCCCCGGGATCACGGGGGCGACGTTCCTCTTCTTCTTCTTCGTCATGGGAGCACCGTCCAAGAGTCGATGGCCGAATGGATGTCGCCGCGGTTCCGTGCGTAGCAGTCCGCGCTGCACAGGAGGAACAGGATGTAGGCGTGCTGGGTCACGTCGTCGACAAGCATCACCTGGTTCATCTGTACGTACGTGTCGGAGAGGAATCCGGCGCCGCCGGATCCGGAGGGCAGCTCGTCGCCGAGTAGCGCGGCCTCCTGCACCTGGACCACCATCTGTAGCCCCCGGTACCCGTCCCGAACCAGGGCGTCGTCGTACTCCAGCACCCGGACCGCGTCCGAGCCCACCTCGTCGCGGATCTGATCGATCGGGATCAGGAGGTTCCGCAGCACCTGAAGGCTCGCCATGTCCCGGGATTCCCCGGTGAGCGTGAGGACCGCCGCGAAGCCCTGAGGGTAGTCGGTCGCGAAGTCCGACGGGTAGACGTTCGCGACGTTCGGCTGCGGGTTCGCGTCGATCCCGACCAGCCAGTCGATGGTGTCCGGAGTGTCGGCGGTCGAGTCGACCCCCGACACCGTCGACTCCTGGAACACGGTCCACTCCGTGGGGATCCGGAACGCCGTCCTCGCCTCCGTGTTGCGGACGTACTCGTAGCGAGGCGGAGCACAGGCCGCTGCGGCCAGCAGCACCACGACGAGTCCGACCGTTCCTCTGACCGAGGGGCGCGGGGAAACCCTCGACTTCATCTCCTCATGATGCCACGTCTCGCAAGAGGGACCAGACCGATCATGTATCGGAGCTCGGGGACGGAACCCGTATCAGGTGCTCAAGGGGCGGCCTTCGAACGGGATCGAGAGTGCGATCGTGGTGTTCGTGGTCACCGCGGCCTTCTCGCGAAGCCGACGGATCAGGTCCTCGAGGTCGCCCGTGGTCTTCGTGCGCACCTTCAACACGTAGTTGGCCTCGCCCGCGACCGAATAGCAGTCCTCGACCTCGGGGAACTCCTTCACCCGCGCCGGCAGGTCGTCGGGTTGGTGGGGATCGAGGGGGATCGCCGCGATCAGCGCCGTCACGTACAGGCCGACCGCCTCCGGGTCCACGACGGCGCGATATCCGCGGATCACGCCCTGCTGCTCCAGCTTCCGGACACGTTCGTGGACCGCGCTCGCGGAGAGTCCGACGGTCGCGCCGACGTCCGCATACGTCGCTCGCGCCTCCGCCTGGAGGGCCGTGAGGATCGCGAGATCCCGCTCATCCAGCACGGCGGCATGGTCCCACACGGGGGAGCTCGATATCCCCGCGATGGCCGATTGCCCTCGTCGTCGCAGGGGCGGTACGGTCGGCGACTCCTCCTCTGATCTCGGCTCCGATCTCGGCTCCGATCTCGGCTCTGATCTCGGCTCTGATCTCGGGCTCCCGGGAGGAGGCACGCCATGCGAACGGGATCCACGCGGCCCCCGGCCAGGGCCGACGAGGGCGGTCCCCGCGTCCTCCCCATCCCCAAGCCCCGCGGTGGGACCCGCTGGCTGACCCGGCTCGATCCGGCCGGCGATGCGGATCTCCGCCGAGCGGTCCGACCGCTCGCCGGCCGGATCGAGCGCTCGCTGGGACCGGAGGTGCTCGCGATCCGCGGGATGCGACGCGGGGAGGATTGGTCGCTGGCCCCGTGGGTGCCCGCACGAGCCGCGTGGCAACGGAGGGTCCGGGGCGCCATCCGGATGGCGACTCCGGGCACGACATTCGCCGTCGCCGACATCCTCGACTGCTACGCGTCGATCTCGCCGGAGACGATCGGTGCGCTCCTTGGACCGGAGGCCGCGCACGCGGTGGCTCTCCTCCGACGGTTCCACGAGCACGGTGTACGCGGCCTGCCGGTGGGCCCCGAGCCCTCGGCGATCCTCGCGAACGCCGTGCTGGCCCGGCTCGACGACGCGATCCGGGGCTGCGGCGTCCGCCACGTACGGTGGGTGGACGACGTCGCGCTCTGGGGGGCTGCCGACGACGTGCGAGCTGCGATGTCTGCGCTGGCCGCCGCCTCCACCGAGGTGGGTCTGCAGCTGCACCCACGCAAGACGAGGATCCTCGAAGACCGCGAGGAGGCCGCCGCCGTCCTGTCCGGAGACCGCGACTCCTCTATCATCGCGGCGCCGTGAGGACCCTCTACCGCGCGTCGCGGGTCGTGACGCTCTCGCATCCCACGTTCGGGGAGTGGATCCTCGTGGACGATCGACATGTCCAACGCGTCGGCACCGGTGAGCCCCCCGATGCAGAGCTCACGATCGATCTCCCCGGGACGACGATCGTCCCAGGCTTCATCGACAGCCACGTCCATCTGACCGCGACGGGTCGCTCCCTGGCGAACGTCGACGTGCGGGAATCCCGCTCCAAGCAGGACCTCCTCGCCCTGGTCCGCGGGCGCGCCACGGACGGTGTCGCCGTCGTGCACGTCGAGGGGTTCGACGAGACCCGGTGGGACACGCACGAGCTCCCGACCGCAGACGAACTCGACGCGCTCACGCGGACGCCCGTGGTGGCGACGAGGGCCGACGGACACATCTCCGTGGTGAGCTCGTCGACCCTCGCCGCGATCGACCTCGCCGACGCGGACGGGGTCGAGCTCGACGCCGAACGACATCCGACCGGCCGCCTCACGAAGGAGGCCAACCGCCGGGCAGTCGCATGGATCGAGGCCTCGTACGACACGCGGAGGATCGAGGGGTTCCAACTCCAAGCGGCCGGGCTCGCCGCGTCGCGTGGGGTGACGGCGGTGCACGAGATGTCCCTCGACGCCGCGGACCTGGAGGTGCTCCTCGGTCATCGGTCCCGGCTGCCCGTCGACGTCGCACCGATCCTCGCATCGATGTCGCTCCCCGAGGCGATGGAGCGGCGACTCGCCGCGATCGGCGGGGACCTCCCGGTCGACGGTTCGATCGGCGCCCGGACCGCGGCGCTGTCCCACGCCTACGACGACGGCGCGGACACGGGCGAGCTGTACCACGACGACGACGCGATGGCGGAGTTCTTCCACGCGGCCCACAACGCGGGACTCCAGGTGGGCGTGCACGCGATCGGAGATCGCGCGATCGAACAGGTCCTCGCCACGTGGGAGCGCGTCTACCTGGCGCTGGATTCCCGCGAACGACGGCACTTCCGGGCGCGTCGCCATCGGATCGAGCACTTCGTCCTCCCCTCGGCGGACCAGATCGAGCGGACGGCGATGCTGGGTCTCGCCGTGTCCGTGCAACCCGCGTTCGATCGGCTCTGGGGCCAGGGAGGCGGGATGTACGAGGAGCGCCTCGGCCCCGCCCGGGCCATGGCCGCGCACCCGATCCGCACGATGCTCGAACGCGGGATCGAGGTCGGCGTCGGCTCCGATGCACCGGTCGCACCCCTCGACCCCATGCTCGCGATCGCCGCACTCGAGGAGCACCACGAGCCGACCCAGCGACTGACACGGCTCGAGGGGCTCAAGCTCCACCGGGTGGGGAGCGCCCGCCTCGGGCGCCAGGACGGCAAGAAGGGGGCCCTCGAGCCCGGGTGGCACGCGGACTTCGCCGCCTACGACGACGACCCCCTCGATGCGACCACCGTGGAGGGCCTCCGCCCGATCCTGACGGTCTCCCTCGGCCGCGAAGTGTTCCGCGCCTGATTGCCGTCTGGTCTTGTCACTGTTTCTCCCGGTGCGGGTTGCTCTCCAGCCCGGCCGTCGGTAACGTCCTGCCTGCGTCGCCGCCCCGGCGGAGACGCACAGCGGAGCCCGAGAGGCTGAGTAGAGAACGCGGCGCCCCGGCGTCGCGGCCCCAAAGGTCTCTCGGGCTTCCGCGTTTCCAGGCTCCGCGCTCGGGGAACATCCTGAGCCTGCGAGGCGTCCTTCCCCTGCGACCGAGTCGCACGAGGCACGCGGGGGAGCGAGCGCTAGAATCCGCGGCCGGATCGAGGACCCGAACCCGGAGGAACCAGGTGGCCGAGCGCACGGAAGAGCGCGAAGACGACGACGTCGGAACGGGCCAGGAGCTCGACGAGCTCGAGCCGACCGAGGAGGACCTGGACGAAGCCGCCACACCGGCGGCCGCCGACGTCGAATCGATCCACGAGGTCCTCGAGAAGCAGGAGGCCCGTGACGACGAGGACGAGGCCGACGAGGAGGAGCCCGTCGTCCCGATCTCGACGACGAAGGCGGACGACCGTCTCGAGCCGATCGAGGCCCGGGTCGTTCCCATCCAGGCAACCGAGTTCGTATGCAAGAACTGCTACCTGGTGAAACATCGCAGCCAACTCGCGGACAAACGGCGGATGTTCTGCCGCGACTGCGCCTGATCGATCCCAGGCTGCCGGTCGCGCTCACCCTCTCCCTCGTCGGGGGCGTGCTGTCCTCACTCGCGTTCCCGCCGATGGCCGCCTGGCCGCTCGCCTTCGTCGCCCCCGCGCTACTCCTGATCGGGCTCCGCAACGCGAGACCGGCCCGGGGCTTCGCCCTCGGGCTGGTCTACGGACTCGTCGGTTTCGGACTCACGCTCTCGTGGCTCCAGCTCTTCGGCACCCTCGCCTGGAGCGCCTTGACGGTGCTCACGGCGGCTTCCGTGGCATTGTTCGGCGCCTGCCTCCCGTTGGTGCGTCGGTCGGGCCATCCGATGCTGAACGCGCTCGGGGCGGCGGCGTTGTGGACGTCGATCGACTGGCTCCGGGGGCTCTGGCCGCTCGGGGGCTTCACGTGGGGCTCCCTCGGCGCCTCGCAGGTGGCAAACCCGGTCACGGTTCGCCTCGCCGTCGTCGCCGGGGTGTTCGGCGTGACGTTCGCGGTGGCGTTCGCGGCCGCCCTCGTCGTCGAGGCCGCCGGCGCGGAGCGGGCGCCGACGCGTCTCACCGCCATCGGCCTGGCCGTGATCGCGACGCTTGGGCCTGCGGCGATCCCCTTCGCGGAGGCCTCGGGGCGGCAGATCGACGTGGCCGCGATCCAGGTCGACTTCCTCGAAGGTGTCGCAGGACGGTCGAGGGAGGAAGGAGACATCGCGGTCACGAGGCTCAACCTCGAGCTCCATGCGACGTTGAGCGGCGATCCTCCCGATCTGGCCGTCTGGGGAGAGAGCGCCCTCGACCCGGGCTCGCTCTCGATCTTCGATGAGGTGCGGAGCACGATCGCGGACGTCGGGACGCCGGTCCTCAGCGGGGCCACCTCGGCGGACATCCGTTCGGGGGAGGGGGGCGACGCCCTGTTCAACCAGGCGGTCGTCTTCGACGGCGGGGGAGCGGTGGTCGACGTGTACAGGAAGACCCACCTCGTCCCGTACGGCGAGTACATCCCCTGGAAGCCTGTCGTCGGGTGGATCTCGGCCCTCGAGCAGATCGCCTACGAGCTGACGCCGGGGGAGCGACTCCACACGTTGTCGGCACCGGGGCTCCCTCCGTTCGGAGCGCCGATCTGCTTCGAGAACAGCTTCCCGGCGCTCGATCGCGAGCTCGTCCGCCGGGGCGCGGAGTTCCTCGTGGTCCTCACGAACAACGCGTCGTACGACCGCACGGCCGCATCCGCCCAGCACCTGCAGATGTCGCGGCTCCGGGCGATCGAGGACGGCAGGTGGATCGTCCACGCGGCCGTCTCCGGGATCAGCGCGTTCATCGACCCGACGGGGCGCGTCCACGATGAGACCGAGCTGTTCGAGCCGGCGCTGATCCGCCACACGATCCGGGCCTCGTCGGAACAGACGTGGTCGGTGCGGCTGGGGGACTGGCTGCCCATCCTCTCGTTGGTGATCGTGGCGGGTCTCGCCGTGGTTCCCCGGCGTCGCCGTCGGGAGCGGCCCGACGCCGAGCCGCTCGCCGACGGTGTTCGCTCGCTCGTCATCCTGCCCACGTACGACGAGGCGGCCACCATCCGTGACGTGCTGGCCGGCGTGCTCGAGCATCCCGGCGTGGACGCGCTCGTCGTCGACGACTCCTCACCCGACGGCACCGCCCGGATCGTCCGTGAGCTGATGGCCGGGGAGCCTCGGCTCCGCCTCGTCGAGCGGCCCGTGAGGTCCGGGCTCGCGAGCGCCTACCAGGAGGGGTTCCGCAGGGCGCTCGAGGAGCGGTACGACCTGATCGTGGAGATGGACTCCGACCTCTCCCACGATCCCGTCCAGCTCGCTGCCCTCCTCGCCGGCGCCCGCGACCGCTTCCACCTCGTGGTGGGGAGCCGCTACGTGCCCGGAGGTTCCGTGACCAACTGGAGCCGGATGCGCCTGGCGCTCTCGAGGATCGGCAACACGTACGCGCGGCTGATGCTCGGGGTGCCGGTGCACGATGCCACGAGCGGTTACCGCGTCTATCGTCGCGAGCTGCTCTCGGACCTGGTCGCCGAGCCGTTCCACGCAGACGGGTACGGCTTCCAGGTCGAGCTGGTGATGCGGTCCTGGCTGCGGGGTTGGTCGATCGGCGAGGTGCCGATCACGTTCCGCGAACGGGAGCACGGTCATTCGAAGCTCTCGCGGCGGATCGTCGTCGAGGCGCTCTGGCTCGTCACGCGCTGGGGCATCGCGCTCAGGGCGACCGGGAGGCCCTACCGAGGAGGGCCGTCCGCAGCATGAGGCGCCGGGCGCCTCCCGGTCGGCGCCTCTCCCGATAACGTTCATTATGTAACTTCGTGAAAGAGCGCCCTCGTTGCCGCTCCCTCCCCTGGCCGACCGGCATACGAGGGGTCGATCTCACCCACCCAGGGTGATCCGTTCTTGCTTCCGCCCCAGGTGGATGCGAAGCTCCGTCCGGTATCTGGCCGAAGCATCGGGCGGATGGTCCGCGCCTTCCGGCCGATGTCCCCCGTCCCCCGTCCCCCGTAGGGTGTGGGTCGACCGGCCGACAGTGGATTCTGTGCCCCGACGTGGCTGAGCGGACCAGGAGGAGAGATGAAGGGACGGAGGTATCGGCGCCGGGGATCCCTGGGACCGATCGTGTCCTTGGCGCTCCTCGCCGGTCAAGCGGGGATCCTGACAGCCCAGGCGGCACCGCCCGTGGACTCCCCCGGCCCCCCTTCCGCCGACGGCGTCGTCCCCGTCATCGCCGACACGCAGTCCTCGAACGACGACTGCGGCCAGCTCGGTTTCGATCACGGGATCTCGATCGCGAGCAACGGCCAGGCGTCCAGCGGCGCCATGACGGTCACCGTCGCGGGCTACAACAGTCCGACAGGGTTCGCGGATTGGTCC
>DATFGG010000207.1:0-14901 GCA_035249665.1 Actinomycetota bacterium
CCGGACGCCTACAACCGGGTGGCCTCCGTCTACCACAACCCGTTCATCCGGATGCTGGAGCTCGGACTCGTGGCGGCCGTCCTGTATCACTCCTTCAACGGCGTGAAGATCATGATGATCGACTTCTTCCCGGGACTGACGCGCCACATCCGGTTCCTGGACATCGCGACCGCCCTCCTGTTCGTCGGATCGATGATCCCCATCACGTGGATCATGGGCTCGGCCATCATCGAGCTCCTCCTGGAGGGCTGAGGCGTGTCCACGACGGCCGAGGCTCGCCCCGAAGCACCGCTCCCCAATGGGAAGCCCGTCGGCGCCGGACGAGGGCGCCCGGTCGGTGGCTTCGAGCTCTGGGCCTGGCTCTTCATGCGGATCTCCGGCCTGATCCTGCTCTTCCTCGCGGTCGGGCACGTCCTGATCATGCACGTCCTCGACGAGGGGGTGGATCGCGTCGATTTCGCCTTCATCCAGCTCCGGTGGGCCAGCCTCTTCTGGAAGACCTGGGACTGGCTGATGCTGGTGCTCGCGCTGCTGCACGGGGTGAACGGGCTCCGGATGATCCTGCTCGACTCCGTGCGGCCGGCGGGCGCCCGGCGGGCGATCAACGGGTTCTTCGTCATCCTCGGCGCCGCTCTGATGGCGCTCGGCACGATCATCGTCGTCACCTTCGATCCCTCGAAGTGGCCGACCTCGTGACGATCACACACACGTACGACGCCGTGATCGTCGGGGCCGGCGGGGCCGGCCTCCGCGCTGCGATCGAGGCCTCCGGCCGGGTCAAGACGGCCGTGATCTCGAAGCTCTATCCGACCCGATCCCACACCGGTGCGGCCCAGGGGGGGGTCTGCGCCGCCCTGGGCAACGTGGAGGAGGACTACCCCGAATGGCACGCGTTCGACACCGTGAAGGGAGGCGATTACCTCGTCGATCAGCCGGCGGCCCAGATCCTCACGGAGGAGGCCGTCGACGCGATCTACGAGCTCGAACGGTGGGGCCTGCCGTTCAATCGGACCCCAGAGGGCCTGATCGACCAGCGTCGCTTCGGCGGGCACACCGCGAACCATGGCGAGCGCGCCGTCAAGCGTGCGTGCTACGCAGCCGATCGCACCGGGCACATGATCCTGCAGACCCTGTACCAGCAGTGCGTGAAGCGCGACGTCCGGTTCTTCAACGAGTTCTACTGCCTCGACTTGTTGCTCGCCGACGACGGGCGTACGGCCGGAGTGGTGGCGTACGAGCTCGCGACCGGCGAGCTCCATGTGTTCCGGGCGAAGTCCGTCCTCTTCGCCACCGGAGGGTACGGACGGATGTTCCGGGTGTCGTCGAACGCCCACGCCCTCACCGGCGACGGCCTCTCGGTCGCGTTCCGGCGCGGCATCCCCCTCGAGGACATGGAGTTCTTCCAGTTCCATCCCACGGGCCTGTACCGGCTCGGCGTGCTGCTGTCCGAAGGGGCCCGGGGCGAGGGCGCGGTGATCCGCAACCGCGACGGCGAGCGGTTCATGGAGCGGTACGCGCCGACGATCAAGGACCTCGCGCCCCGCGATGTAGTTTCCCGTTCGATCTACCAGGAGATCAAGGAGGGTCGGGGGCTCGGCCCGCGAGGCGACTACGTCCTCCTCGATCTGACGCACCTCGATCCGCGGGTCCTGGAAGAGAAGCTCCCGGACATCACGGAGTTCGCACGCGTGTACCTCCAGGTCGAGCCCACGACGGAGCCCGTCCCGATCCAACCGACCGCCCACTACGCGATGGGCGGTATCCCGACCGACGTGCACGCGCGCGTGGTCACCGGGTCCGAGGAGGCACCGGTGCCCGGCCTGTACGCGGCCGGCGAATGCGCCTGCGTCTCGGTCCACGGGGCCAATCGGCTCGGGACGAACTCCCTGCTGGACATCGTCGTCTTCGGCCGGCGGGGCGGGGAGGACATGGCGAGGCATTGCGAGACGACCGACCTCCCGGCGCTGCCGGTCGAGGCAACCACCCATGCCCTCGACCTGTTGGACGGCATCCTCACGCGGCAGACGGGCGACAACGTGGCCGACATCCGGGCCGAGCTCCAGGACTCGATGTTCGACCTGGCGTTCGTGGTCCGTACCGAGGAGAGCCTCGCCAAGATGGCCGGGATCGTCGGTTCGCTCCGCGAGCGGTACGACCGGATCGCGATCACCGACAAAGGGACGGTCTACAACACGGACCTGATGGAGGCGGTCGAGGTGGGGTTCCTGCTGGATTGTGCCGCGACCCTCGTCGCCGCCGCGGCGGCCCGCGACGAGAGCCGCGGAGCCCACTACCGGGAGGATCACCCGCTGCGCGACGACGCCAACTGGCTGAAGCACTCGCTCGCGTATCGGAACGACGACGGCTCGATCCGTCTCGATTCGAAGCCGGTGCAGATGGGCCCGTACGTGCCCATGGAGCGGAAGTACTGATGGCGGCATCCCCCACACCGGCCGACATCCTGAACTCATCGGACGAGCGTCGGGTGGGGGCGACCCCGCTCGTGACGCTCACGCTCAGGATCCGCCGGTTCAACCCGCAGGTCTCGGAGGAGCCGTGGTGGGACGAGTTCACGATCCAGGTGGATCCGTACGAACGGCTCGTCGAGGCCCTCCATCAGGTGAAGTGGCATCATGACGGGACGCTCACGTTCCGGCGATCCTGCGCGCACGGCATCTGCGGCTCCGACGCGATGGTGATCAACGGACGGAACGCCCTCGCCTGCAAGGTACTGGTCAAGGACGTCGCGCCGAAGGTGACCATCGAGCCCATCCGCGGCCTCGTCGTCCTGAAGGACCTGATCGTGGACATGGAACCCTTCTTCGACGGGTACCGCGCGGTGCTCCCCTACCTCGTGAACGACGAGGAGACGGAGCGGGAACGCGTGCAGATGCCGGAAGAGCGGGAGCGCTACGACGACACGACGAAGTGCATCCTGTGCGCGGCGTGCACCACCTCCTGCCCGATCTTCTGGTCCGACGAGACCTACATCGGGCCGGCCGCGATCGTGAACGCGCACCGGTTCATCTTCGACTCACGCGACCGCGCCCCGCGCGAGCGACTCGGCATCTTGTCCGAGAAGACCGGTGTGTTCCGCTGCCGGACGACGTTCAACTGCACCGACGCGTGTCCGCGCGGCATCGAGGTCACGAAGGCCATCCAGGAGGTCAAGCGCGCCGTCCTGTTCGACCGACCCTGACCTCGGTTTCGGCCGCCGAGGCGTACCCCGGGACTCGAAACGGGCGGCAGGAGATCGTCGATAGGGTGCCTCGATGACCGGACGCCATCGCGTCACGCTGATCCCCGGCGATGGGATCGGACCCGAGGTGTCCTCGGCCGCACGGATGGTGCTCGATGCGGCGGTTCCGGGGATCGAATGGGTCGAGCGGACGGCGGGGGCAGCGGCCCTCGACGAGCACGGGGACCTCCTGCCGGAGGAGACCCTCGAGGCGATCCGCACCACGCGCGTCGCCATCAAGGGACCCATCACGACGCCGGTGGGCTCGGGCTTCCGCAGCATCAACGTCGCCCTTCGCCAGGGTCTGGACCTCTTCGCGGCCGTTCGTCCCGCTCGGTCGTTGCCGGGCGTCCCGACGCGCCACGAGCAGGTGGATCTCGTCGTGGTCCGGGAGAACACCGAGGATCTCTATCAGGGGGTCGAGTTCGCGGCCGGCTCCCCCCAGGCCGACGCCCTCCGGATCGAGCTCCGGAGCCTCGCAGGGGTCGAGATCAAGCCCGACGCGGGCGTCACGGTGAAACCGATCTCCGTCGCGGGGACGCGGCGCATCGTGCGGTTCGCCTTCGAGTACGCGAAGACGAACCGCCGGGCCCGGATCACTTTGGGGCACAAGGCCGGCATCATGCCGACCTCGGACGGGTTGTTCCTGACCACCGCCCGCAACGAGGAGATCGACCGTGGCGACGTCCGGTTCGAGGACATGCAGATCGATCACCTGACCGCTCGACTCGTCCGCGACCCGGCTCGCTTCGACGTGCTCCTCCTCCCGAACCTCTACGGCGACATCCTCTCGGACCTGTGCGCGGGGCTGGTCGGCGGCCTGGGGTTGGTCCCCGGGGCGAACATCGGCTGGGAGTACGCGGTCTTCGAGCCGGTCCACGGGAGCGCGCCGGACATCGCCGGCACCGGGGTGGCGAACCCGATCGCGATGATCCTGTCTGGCGCGATGCTCCTCCGCCATCTCGGCGAGATGACCGGCGCGTCCGCCGTGGAAGCGGCCGTGGACTCCGTCCTGTCGGACGGCACCGTGCGGACGCCGGACCTCGGTGGCTCGTCGTCCACGACGCAGGTCACGGACGCGGTCCTGCGGGCACTCTCCGCCTAGCCGTCGTGGTGCGACGGACCCCGACCGGGGTCCGGGGGGAGGCGTCAGCAGCCCGGTTCGCCGTGATGCCCGCAACACCCCTTGTTCACGAGGGACCTCGCTCTGTTCCGGAGGGTGAGCGCCACCTTCCGGGCGACCGGGAGATCGGACTCGGACCAGTTGGTGAAGAAGTTGCCCACGTGCTCACGCAGCGGACGCAGGAACGGGGCCATCGCGGCATCGTAGTCCTTGGTCCGCGGGTCGCCTGATGCGAGACTCCTCCCGTGCGGGACGAGCGGTGGCTCACGGCGGCCGGCTTCGCACTGACGGTCGCCGGGGCCGTTCTCGCCGCCGCGGCGACGACCACCACCTGGATCGCGACGGGGCTGCTCCGGGATCTTCGAGGCGTCCTGGACCTCGAGTTCCGTGGCCTCGATCTCGTCGAGGGCATCGTGGCGCTGGTGGTCGCGGCCATCACCCTGATCGGCCTCGTGCTGCTCCGCCGACTCCGGGGCAGCGCCCGCGCCGGCGTCGCCGTCGGCCTCTTCGCCAGCGGGGTCGTGCTCGTCGCCCTCCCGATGTGGGTCGCGGTCCGAGCGGAGGATCGAGCGGTCGACGAGATCGCCCGGGTCGTCGCCGCATCCTCTGACAGCACGATCGAGGAGGCCACCCGGCGGGTGCGCACCGACCCCGACCTCGCGGTCCGGACCGACGCGAACGTGTGGCTGCCGATCGTCTCGGGGGCCATGGTCGTACTCGGGGCCGGAGCGACCGTGACCTCGAGCGTGCGCACTGAGCGCGAGGCGTCCGGAGACCCGACCTAGAGCGAAGCGAGGTCCGCGCATTTCGCGCGGATGCCTTCGGCGGCTGCCCGGAGCTTCGCGAGCTCGTCCTCGTTCAGGTCGAGCTCGACGATCTCCTCGACTCCCGTGCTCCCGAGGCGGGCGGGGACACCCACGTACACCTCGCTGATGCCGTACGCGCCGGTCGTCCACGCGCACACCGGAAGGACGTCCTTCGTGTCACGCGCGATCGCCTCGACCATCGCGACCACCGACGCGCTCGGCGCGTAGTAGGCCGACCCCGACTTCAGCAGGGCCACGATCTCGGCTCCCCCGTCGCGCGTCCGTTGGAAGAGACGATCCAGGGCGGCGTCATCGACCAGCTCCGGCAGGGGCGTGCCATTCACGGTGGCATGACGTGGCAGAGCCACCATCGAATCCCCGTGCGAGCCGAGGGTGATCGCCTCGACCGCGCTCGGCGACACCGACAGCTCCTCCGCGATGAAGGCTCGCAACCGAGCCGAGTCCAGCACCCCGGCCATGCCCATGACCCGTTCGCGGGGGAAGCCGGAGGCGTCCGCCGCGAGGAACGTCATCTCGTCGAGAGGGTTCGACACCACGATGAGGATCGCGGCGGGCGACCCGGGCACCACGCGGGAGACGACGTCCCGCATGATCGCGGCGTTCTTCCCGAGGAGATCCATCCGGCTCATCCCCGGCTGCCGCGGGAAGCCGGCGGTGATCACGACGATGTCCGAGCCGGCCGTGTCCCGGTAGTCGTTCGTGCCGACGATCGAGGGCTCGTAGCCCTCGATCGGTGCCGCTTGTCGGAGATCGAGGGCGAGACCCTGGGGCTTGCCCTCGATGATGTCGATCAGACAGACCTCCGCGATGTCCTTCTCCAGGATCCGCATCGCGGTCGTCTGACCGACGAACCCGCTGCCGACCACGGTGACCTTCATTCGTTCCCTCAGCTCCTCGGACTCGGGTGCGGCGCCATGCTATCGGGCACCGTGGAGCCGCTCGGCGACGGCCTCCGCCATCCGGCGGGTACCGACGGCCGGCCGCTCATCGCCCGGGGCGCGGAGGTCCGACGTCACGTCGCGGCCGTCGGCGAGCACGGCGGTGACCGCCTCCTCGATCCGGGCGCCGGCCTCCTCTTCGCCGAGGTACCGGAGCATCATCGAGGACGAGAGGATCACCCCCGCCGGGTTCGCACGATCCCGGCCCGCGAGGCGTGGGGCGGTACCGTGCGTGGCCTCGAAGACCGCGATCCCCTCCCCCAGATGGCCGCCCGGCGCCATCCCCGGTCCACCGATCAGACCGGCCCCGAGCTCCGACACGATGTCGCCGTAGAGGTTGGGCAGGACGAGGACCTGGAACCGTTCCGGGGTTCGGACGAGCTGCATGCAGAGCGCATCGATGATCCGGTCGTCGAAGGCGACGTCGGGATACCGGGCGGCGACGCGGCGGGCCACGTCGAGGAACAGCCCGTCGGAGAACTTCATGATGTTGGCCTTGTGGCCCGCGGTGACCGTGCCGAGACCCCGCCGTGCCGCTTCCTCGAAGGCGAACCGCACGATCCGCTCGCTGCCCGACCGCGAGATCGCCTTCACGGAGATGCCACTGTCGCGGCGGATCCGCACGTCGGTCATCTCCTCGATGAACGAGATCAGACGCTCGACCTCCACGGTCCCCACCTCGAACTCGACCCCCGTGTAGGTGTCCTCGATGTTCTCGCGCACCACCACGAGGTCGACCCCCCCGTAGACGGAAGGGACCCCGGGATAGCGTCGGCAGGGCCGGACGTTGGCGAAGAGATCGAGCTCCTGACGGAGGGCGACGTTGGCGTTGCGGACCCCCCCGTCGGCCGGCGTCTCGATCGGCCCTTTCAGGGCGACGCCGTTGTCCCGGATCGACGAGATCGCGGAGGAGGGCACCACCTCGTCACGCGCCTCCCATGCGCGGAGTCCGATGTCCTGAACGTCCCAGCGCACCTCGACGCCGGTCGCCTCCACCACGAGGCGTCCCGCGTCCGTGACCTCGGGCCCGATCCCGTCTCCCGGGATCAGCGTGATGCGATGGACCACAGGGAGCCTCCCACGAGCGTCGTCGGTCAGGGGGACGGGGTCCGACTATCCTGGCAGTTCGCATCGGACCCAACCGGCGCTCACCGGAGCACGGCCAGGGAACACGGGCGGAGAACGGGAGGATCGTGGCCGACAAGGGGCTCCGAGAGGTCATCGCAGCGGACACCCACCTGTCCGACATCGACGGCGAGAAGGGCACCTTGTCGTACGTGGGGTACGAGATCGAGGATCTCGCCGCTCACTCCTCGTTCGAGGAGGTCGTCCACCTGCTCCACCACCTGGAGCTCCCCACTGCCCGGCAGCTCGACGCGCTCTCCGCGTTCCTCGCGGAGGAACGAGACCTCCATCCCTTCCAGGTCCAGTTGATGCGGACCCTGGCCGAGCAGACCTCGCCGATGTCGATGCTGCGCACGTCCGTCTCGGCCGCGTCGGCGTTCGACCCCGACGGGTGGGACGAGTCCGAGGACGCGCAGGCCCGGAAGGCCCTCCGGCTGATCGCCAAGACCGCCTCGCTGCTCACGACCTACCATCGGCTGCGCACCGGGATGGAGATCGTGCCCCCCAATCCCGCACTCGGGCACGCGGCTGACTTCCTCTGGATGCTGCACGGTGAGGAGCCCGACCCGGAGGATGTCCGGGTGCTCGACACGACCTTCGTGCTCTACGCCGACCACACGATGAACGCGTCCACGTTCACGGCGAGGATCGTGGCGTCCACGCTCGCCGACATGTTCTCCGCGATCACGGCCGCGATCGGGACGCTGAAGGGCCCGCTGCACGGTGGCGCCAACGAGGAGGCGATGAAGAGCTTCGAGGAGGTGGGCAAGCCGGAGAACGCCGAGGCGTACGTGCGCGACCGTCTCGAGCGCCACGAGAAGATCTTCGGATTCGGTCACGCCGTCTACAAGACGTACGACCCTCGCGCGACGGTCTTGAAGCGGCTCTCGCAGGAGGCGTGCGATCGCGCCGGGAAGGCGCAGCTCCACCAGATCGCCGAGGCGATCGAGGAGGCGACGTTCGAGCAGAAGGGGCTGTACCCGAACGTGGACTTCTACGCGGCCGCCGTGTTCCACGTCCTCGGCATCCCGACGGACCTGATGACGCCGGTCTTCGCCGCCGCCCGGATGGCGGGCTGGACCGCCCACGTCCGCGAGCAGTACGCGGACAACAAGGTGATCCGTCCTGGGTCCCGATACATCGGCCCCCCGGAGCGAACCTGGACCCCCGTGGACCAACGGGGCTGAGGGTCACGAGCCCGTCGGGCGAGGGAAGAGACCGGCATCCTCGACGATCGTGCGGACCAGGTCGTCCCGACCGACGCCCATCAGGTGGATGCCGGCGATCCCGTCGATCGCACGGATCTTCTCCACGACGGACAGGGTGAACTCCGCGCCGGCGCGCTCCGCGTCCCTCCCCGCAGACTCCAGCAGATCGTACGCCGCCGGCGGCACGTGGACGCCGAAGAGCCCGTCCAGGAAGCGCGCGTTCTTGAGGCTCCGGAGCGGGACGAGTCCGACGAGCACGTGCGCGCGTTCGAAGATCCCTCGCGCGCGGACCAGATCCGCCCATTCACCCAGCCGATCGGTGTCGTACGTGATCTGCGTCCAGATCACGTCGCCGCCGGCGTCGAGCTTGGCCTCGAGCCTCGAGGGATCGTACGGCTCGGCGAGCGGCACGTCGGCGACCCCGATCAGGAAGCGTGGCGGATCCGCGATCACGGCTCCGGCACCCGTCGTTCCCTCCTCGCGGATCGTCCGCGCGAGGGCGACCACCTCGTTCGGCGACAGGTCGAACACCGGCTTCGCGTCCGGGTGGTCCCCCACCGACATCGGATCGCCGCCGAGGACGAGGAGGTTCCGAGCGCCCAGCGCCCACGCCCCGAGGAGGTCCGCCGTGATCGCGAGCCGGTTGCGATCGCGGCAGACGAGCTGGAGCGTCGGCTCGGCGCCCGCCTCCTGCGCGAATCGGGTGCCCGCCACCGCCGACAGGTACGGCGAGGCCGTCGGATTGTCGGTGATGTTGATGGCGTCGACGTAACCGACCAGTCCACGGGCGGCGTCGCGCACCGCGGCCGCGCTCCCGGAGCGCGGCGGGACGACCTCACCGGTCACGACGAACTCCCCGGCGTCGAGCAGCGCCGCGAGGCGACCGCCGGTCGGGCTCACCCTCCGTAGGCCTGCGTCTCGGCGGCCGCCACGGTGTTCACGAGGAGCATGGCGACCGTCATCGGTCCGACCCCGCCGGGGACGGGGGTGATGGCTCCCGCGACCTCGACCGCCTGCTCGAAGTCCACGTCGCCGACGAGGCCGTCGTCGGTCCGGTGCACCCCGACGTCGATCACGGTGCCGCCGGGTTTGATCATGTCGCCGGTGACGAGCTTCGGCACGCCGGCGGCAGCCACGAGGATGTCCGCCCGGCGCGTGTGGGTGGCGAGGTTCGCGGTCTTGGCGTGCGTGATCGTGACGGTGGCGTTCCCGCGGAGCGAGTCCTGCGCCAGCATGATCGAGAGCGGCGCGCCCACCAGGTCGCCGTACCCGATGACGACGACCTCGGCCCCCTCGAGCGGGATGTCGCTCCGGAGCAGCAGCTCGACGATCCCGTACGGCGTGGCCGGCTGGAACGTCGCCTCTCCCCGGACCACCATGCCGACGTTCCACGGGTGGAGGCCGTCCACGTCCTTCTCGGGCGCCATCGTTCGCTGGACCTCGAGCTCGTTCACGTGGGCGGGCAACGGCAGTTGGACGATGATGCCGTGGATCTCGGGGTCGCGGTTCAGGCGGCGGATCGTGGCGAGCATCTCGCCGCCGGTCACGTATCCGGGGAGGTTGACCTGCTCGGAGTGGATGCCCACGTCCGCGCAGGCCTTGTGCTTGGCGCCGACGTAGATGCGCGAGGCTTGATCGTCGCCCACCAGGACCGCGGCGAGTCCTGGGGTCACGCCGTGATCGGCGAGCGCCTTGACGCGCTCGGATACCTCGGAGCGGATCTGGGCGGCGACGGCTCGGCCGTCGAGGATGCGAGCGGTCACGGGCCCGGATGCTATCGGCTGACCACCTCGGCGCGGGGACGTCGGTGCGAGCAGATCGATGCCCGGAGATCAGTGCCGAGAGATCAATGACGGAAGTGGCGTCGTCCGCTGAGCACGACGGCCATCCCGCGTTCCTCCGCCGCCTGGAGCACGGCGTCGTCTCCCTTCGATCCCCCGGGATGGATCACGGCGGTGGCGCCCGCGTCGGCGGCGACCTCGAGCGCGTCGGGGAACGGGAAGAATGCGTCCGACGCGAGCGAGGCGCCTTTCGCACGATCCCCCGCCTTGCGGGCCGCGATCCATGACGAGTCGACCCTCGACATCTGGCCGGCACCGATGCCGACCGTCGCTCCGTCGCGGACGAGCACGATCGTGTTGGACTTCACACGCCACGCGATCGTCCACGCCAGCAGCAGGTCGCGCCACTCGTCCTCCGTCGGCTCCCGCGAGGAAACGACCCGGAACTCCCCGCGTCCTTCCGAGACGACGTCTCGGTCCTGGACGAGCGCGCCCCCCGGGATCGGGCGGATGTCGAGCCCGCCGGGGTCGGGCAGCGGCGCCTCGAGCAGCCGCAGGTTCGGGCGCTCACCGAAGACGGCAAGGGCCTCCTGCTCGTAGCCGGGCGCGATCACGACTTCGGTGAAGACCTCGCGCATCGCCTCGGCGGCTCCGGCCGTGACGGCGGTGTCGAACGCCACGATCCCCCCGAACGCGGACACCGTGTCGCAGTCGAACGCGCGCCGGTAGGCCTCGTCCTGGGTGCCGGCGACGGCCACGCCGCACGGATTGTTGTGCTTCACGATCACGCAGGCGGGGCCCGGCAGCGCAGCGACGAGCGAGGCGGCGGCCTCGGCATCGAGCCAGTTGTTGAACGACATGTCCTTCCCCTGGAGGACGCGCGCTCCACCCGAAGGCCCGGACACCTCCCGATACAAGGCGCCGCGCTGATGCGGGTTCTCTCCGTAGCGGAGGTCGCCGACCTTCTCGAGCGCGAGGCCCACGAACGCCGGGAGATCGGTCTCGGCGGCCCGCTCGGCGAACCAACCCGCCACCGCGGCGTCGTACGCGGCGGTGTGCACGAACGCGGCCGCCGCGAGCCGCTCGCGCGTGTCGCCGGAAAGCCCGCCCCGTTCGCGGAGTTCCTCCACGATCGCCGGGTAGCTCGACGGATCCACGACGACGCCCACCGACCCGAAGTTCTTGGCGGCGGCACGCACCATCGCGGGCCCGCCGATGTCGATCTTCTCGATCACGTCGTCGGCACCTGCGCCCGACGCAACCGTCTCCCGGAAGGGGTAGAGGTTGACGACGACGAGGTCGAACGGCTCGATGCCGTGCTCGGCGAGCTGCGCGAGGTGCTCGGGCTTCCGGCTGTCCGCCAGCAACCCGCCGTGGATCCGCGGGTGCAGCGTCTTCACACGGCCGTCGAGCATCTCGGGGAAACCCGTCACCTCCTCGACGGGCGTGACCGGCACCCCGGCGTCGCGGAGCGTGGCGGCCGTCCCGCCCGAGGACACGAGCGAGACACCGAGCTCCACCAACGCTCGAGCCAGCTCCACCACGCCCGTCTTGTCGTAGACCGCGAGCAGGGCCCGCCGCACCTCCCGGACCTCCGTCACGTCGCCCCTCCCTCGATCCTCACGTGCCGCCCGTCGATCCGGATGCGGCCCTCGACGAGCGCCGCGGTCGCCGCCGGCAGCAGCCGATGCTCCACCGCGTGGACACGCGCCTCCAGCGAGTCCCAGTCGTCGTCGTCGAAGACCTCGATCGCCTCCTGAAGGACGATCGGACCCGTGTCCGTCCCCTCGTCGACGAGGAACACCGTGACCCCGGTCACCTTCACCCCGTGGGCCAGGGCGTCCGCGACGCCGTGCATCCCCGGGAACGCGGGGAGGAGCGAGGGATGGACGTTCAGCCAGCGGCCGGCGTAGGCATCGAGGACGGCCGGCCCCAGCAACCGCATGTACCCCGCGGTCACCATCGCGTCGATCCTCCGATCGCGGAGGAGATCGGCCACGGCACGGTCGAACGCCTCCCGGCCATCGACGTCCTTCGGGTCGAGGACGGCCCACTCGACGCCATGGGATTCCGCACGCTCGATCGCCTTGACCCCCGGGCGATCCGACAGGACGAGGGCGATCCGAGGCCCGCAGACGGGATGGTCGAGGAGCGCTTGCAGGTTCGTCCCGGAGCCGGAAACGAGCACCGCGATCCGCTCGGCGAACGACGTCCTCATCGACGCGGCCACGCTATCAGAGGCACGGACCGGCCAAGCCGTACGCTATCGCCGTGGAAGCCGATGAGCGGATCCGCGCGACCCAGGAGGCGCCCCGGCCCGTCACCCCGGCACGCGAGAACGACGAGACGACCGCGAGCGCCGAGACTCCCGGCGCCGTCACCCGCGAGCGGTGCGTCCACCACCCCACCAGAGCGGCCGTCGCCCGCTGCAGCGCGTGCGAGGAGCCGATCTGTCTCCCCTGCGCGGTCCCGGTCCGAGGCCGTGTGATCGGTCCCGAATGCCTGGCCGCGGAGCTCGGCGATCCGCAGCTGACCGTCCCTCCGGAAACGGTTACCGCCGTTCCCAGGTCGATGGTCGCCGTCGCCGGAGCCGTGGTGGCCGTCGTGGCCACGATCGGGCCCTGGACGAGGACGGGCGCCGGCGACCGCGTGCTCGGTGCATGGATCCCCAGCATCCGATGGTCGATGATCGCGGCCCTCGCAGCCGTCGGTCTGCTCGTGTTGGCGTGGTGGTTCCGAGCCCGCGGGACCAGGACCCTCGCCACCCTCGTGATCGTCGGGGGTCTCGCGGTGGCGTCGGGCTCGGCCCTCGCGATCGCGTTCCCACCCACGTTCCAGGAGGCTTCCTGGGGGCCCTGGCTCGGCGCCGTCGGCGGAGCGGTCTCGGCAGCGGGAGCGATCGCGAGCCTCGCGGGGGAACCCCGTCCCGGGCAGGGTGTTTGACTCCGGCGCCGGGTCGCTCTTGGATATCGGCAGAGAAGCACCCGGCCGCGCGGGCGCGCGGCGGTTGAAAGGAGCGGTGCATGGAAGGTTCAGGCTCGTCCGGCTTCGACATGTCGAAGATGTCGACCGCCGAGAAGCTTCTCGCGGGAGGCAGCATCCTGCTCCTGATCGACAGTTTCCTCCCCTGGCAGTCCTTCGACCTGGGCGGCGACGTCCTGAACCTCGGGTCGGTCAGTATCAACATGTGGCAGGGGAGCGGAGGTTTCTTCGGCGTCCTCACCGGGTTGTTGGCGATCGCGCTCATCGTCGTGGGCGTCCTCTCGATGACGGGCTCGATGGCGAACATGAACATGGGCTCGATGTCCGCCGACAAGCTCACCGGGTTCCTCGGGCTCGGGGTGGCGGTCTTCGGGCTCCTGAAGTTCATCTTCGCGCTCACCGAGTCCCCCGGGTGGGCCGCGTTCGTGGGACTCGTGCTCCTGGTCGCGATCGGCTGGGGTGCCTGGCAGAAGGTCCAGTCGAGCGGCGGCTTCCAGATGGGCGACACCGGAGGCGGCACGATGGGTGGGGGGACGCCGCCTCCAAGCGCTCCTCCGCCCAGCGCACCTCCGCCGAGCATGCCTCCGACCGAGCCTCCCCCGCCGAGCGGTGGGATGCCCCCGTCGGGCACGTCGGACATGTAGACCTGACCGATCCGCACCTCCGCGAGAGGCGGGCCCGCGAGCCGGGCTCGCCTCTTCGGTTTCGGGGTAGCCTTCGATCTTCACGTGTCGGCCGAACCGTCGAAAGGAACCGTCGTGAAGAAGTGCCCGTACTGCGCCGAGGAGATCCAGGACGACGCCATCAAGTGTCGCTACTGCTTCAGCGACCTCCGCACCGATCCGGAGACCGCCATGCAGCAACGACCCGAAGGAGCGTCCGCCGACGCGGGATCGACGTCGGCCGAGACGTCGTCCGGCTGGGCGGCGGAGACCGCGCCGGCCGGATCGGGTGCGCTCGCCAGCCCATCGCCCGCATCCGCGCAGTACACGCACTCCGGATATCGCCACGTGTTGGGCTACGAGGCGGACCTCTTCGGCATCTGGGATCGCCAGACGCCCGGCAGGCCGGTCGAGACCTTCCCGCGGACGGACGAGGGATGGCGGAACGCGTGGATCAGGTTCGTGCAACTCGAACCCAACAACGTCCCGGTCGGCGCGGGTGGATCCGCCTCGACGGGTGGGACGAGCTCGACCCAGCCGACGGCGGGAGCCGGCATGGGGTCGTCCGGATCCCCGGCCCCCGACCCCTCCGACGATCAGGTGCTCCAGTACACGCATTCGGGGTCGACGTACCTGCTCGGCTACGGGCGGACGTTCTTCGGGATCTGGCAACGGACCGATCCCACCCGCCCCCTCGAGCGTTTCCCGCGTGACGACGACGGATGGGCGGCTGCCTGGCGTCGCTTCACCGCGATCGAGACGAACTACGCCGAGGTCGGCATCGGGAGCCCCGGCTCCTCGTAGGCGCGCTGGGCGAGCCACGCTCCCAGCACGCCACCGGCCACACCCCAGGCCACCGCGGCCAGCGCGGTCCGCACCCATGCCGGATGCACCCAGAAGAGCCGGCCCGGGACGAGGACCGAGGAGAACCGGAGCGCGACGAACCATCCGCCAACGAGGACGAGCGATGCGAACATCAGCCCGGCGGCGGCTCCGCGACCAGCGGCTCGTCGGCCG
>DATFGG010000208.1:0-5434 GCA_035249665.1 Actinomycetota bacterium
AAGAACTACGGGGTCATGTCGCTCGCCTGGCTCGTGCCCGCCGCCCTCCTGATGGGGGTGATCCGCATCGCCTACCTCTCGGTCGCCCGCCGGTTCGAGGAGGCGCTCGACGTCGTCGCGGCCTGGTGGTGGAACGTCGCGCACCTCCCCAGCACGGTGTCGCGACGACGGCGCGTACAGAAGGCCCGCCGGGTCGGCGATCGCTCGCTCCGCCGGTTCATGGAGTCTCCTGGCGTGCGGTCGCCTCGATGGTTCGCGACGGCCGAACGCATCCTGGAAGAGCAGCGCGCGATCGACGAGGCGGATGAGGGCGAACCGATCCAACGGCGGCTGCGGGACCGAACGGCATCACTCGTGGGAACGCACCCTGTGATCGTCGGAACGCTCCTCGCGATCGTGGTGGGCGCGGTCGCCGTGCGCGAGCTGGTCGCACTCGACGGTCTCGCCGGAGGAGCGCTCCCCGCGTTCCCCGCACGGGCCGGCGACCTGATCGGCGAGCTGGCGTCCGCGGTCCGCTCGACTCCGCTCGGGGGGCCGCTCGCTCCCTCCCCGGCCGTCGGCGCGCTGGGCGCGCTCTCGTTCGTGGCGTTCGGGGACCCGTCCACGGTGCAGAAGGCCATCCTCCTCGCCGGACCCCCGTTGGCCGCGATCCTGATGTACCGGGCGGCCGTCCGGCTGTCGGTCCGTCCCGGCCCTGCGGTCGTCGTAGGAGCCGCCTACGGGCTCGGCGCCCTGACGCTCTGGTCGTTCTCCGGGGGACGGATCGGCCTCTCGATCGCGATCGCCGTCCTGCCGGCGGCCGCGGAGCGCGTGGAGACGGCGTTCGCCCGAGGAGAGCCTCCCGGCGACCGGCAACGGTTCGTCGCGGGCACGGCGGTGACGCTCGCCGTGGGGGTCGCCGCGTACCCGGGGTTCGTCCTCGCTATCGCCACGCTCGTCGTGGTGCGCGTGTGCCTCGGCCCTTCGCGCGTGCGGGGGCTCCTCCTGATGTCGCTCGGTGCGATCGGAGCAGCCGTCCTGTTGTTCCCATTCGTACCGACGCTGCTGACCGACGGGGGACGCGCGCTCGCCTCCCTGGTCGGAACGACCGAGCCGGATCGGCTCGCGCGACTGGCGATCGGGCCCGGGCCCGGCACCTGGCCGATCGCGGCGTTCCTCCCGATCGGCGCGGCTCTGGGACTCGGACTCGTCCGCGGACCCTTGCGTGGCCCGGCCGCGCGGGCCGCCGTGGGTGCGGGCGCCGGACTGCTCCTCTCGTGGCTGGCGGCGGCGAACTACCTTCCTTCCGCGCTCTCGAACCCGCCGGCGTACGCGGCCCTCGCGGCGGTTTCCATGGCCGGTCTGATCGGGTTCGGGCTCACGTCCTTCACGGGCTCGCTCCGCCTCGAGGCGTTCGGACTGCGCCAGGTGGCCGGTGGGGTGCTCGCCGCCGTGCTCGGAGTCGGCCTCCTCCTCCAATCCGTGGCGGTCATGGCCGGGACCTGGGGTGTGGGGACGCCTCAGGAGCGGATCCCGCCGGCATGGACGGTCGTGGGCGGCGCCGCGAACGGCCCGTTCCGCGTGTTGTGGTTGACCGGAGACCTCGGTGGCGGCCTTCCCCCGCCCGCCGGAGACCCGCAACGGCGCCTGGAAGCGGGGCCGGCGACGATCCGCTACGCGCTCACGGATCGGGGCGGTGGCAGCGTGCTGGACATCGGCCGGCCGTTCTCCGGAGCCGGGCCAGACCACCTCGAGCTCGCCCTGCGCGAGATCCTGGCCGGGACCTCGCGTCATGGCGGCGCCCTCCTCGCCCCGTTCGGGATCCGTTTCGTGGTGGCCGAGCGGGGAGCCCTTCCCGCCGCCGCCCACGAGGCCTTCGACGCACAGGTCGACGTGAACCTCGTGCCGGCGTCGGGCTTCGTGATCTTCCGGAACTCGGTGGCGCTCCCACCGGCGGCGGGCCTCGCGGCTGAGCCGGCCGACCTCGAGATCATCGGCGCCGCCGATGCCTCCACGATCGCGATGTGGCAGAGGGTGCCGGCCACGGCGCTGGAGCGTGTCCCCGGAGGGTGGAACGGTGTCGACGTGGACGGAACGGTGTTCGTCTCGACGGAATACGACGCCGGATGGGAGCTGCAGGGCGTCACACAGCGTCCCGAAGTCGCGTTCGGCTGGGCGACGAGGTTCCGCGGCGAGGGGGACCCTGTGCGGATCCGTCACGGTGGATCGCTTCCCGCGAGGATCCAGGTCGCCCTTCTGACGGTCCTGTGGCTCTCGGCACTGTGGGCGACGAGGAAGCCCGTGGCGCGATGAATGCCTCCCGTGAGGGCTCGACGCGCGGACAGGCGTTGTTCGCACTCGCATCCGTGGCGTTCATGGTCGTGGCGCTCACGTGGCTCGACCGCGCCGGGCCCCGGGTCCCGGCGCAGCTCGCGGGAGGGGAGGCACCGTCGGGCGCCTGGATCTGTCCGCATGGCGGCGGGCGGGGCCTGTCGGTCGCGTTGTTCCTCGCCAATCCGGGCGAGGCCGCGGCGACGGTTCGATTGACGCAGCTCGGTGCGGAAGTGGCCGGGCCCCCGGCGCGGTTCGACGTGGCGGGCGGGACGACACTGCGGGTGGATCTCGCGCCCGGTGCACGTGGCGATGCGACCTCCGTCGAGTTCTTCGGCGGCTGGATCGGCGTGGGATGGGTGTCGTTCACAGACGCGGGTGCCGCCGCGGAGCCGTGCGCCGCCGAGGCGTCGCAGCGGTGGTACCTCGCGGACGGGTCCACCGAGCTCGGCGAGGAGTCATACGTGGTCGTCGCCAACCCGTTCTCCGGGCCGGCCGTGATGGACGTGGTGCTGTATTCGGCGGACCGCCCACCGGTCCGTCAGTCCGAATGGACCGACCTCGTCGTGCCGGCCGGGCGGAGCGTCGCCCTGCATCTCAACGAACACGTGAAGGGAGAGCCGGTGGTAACGACGGCGCTCGACGTCTCGGTCGGACGGGTCGCCGCCGCCTCCCTCGTCGTGAGCGATCGCACGACGGTGCGCAGCGCGATCGGATGGACCCGGCCCGCCACCGGAGCGTGGTTCCCGATGATGAAGGGGTCCGGCCAGAACGAGCTGGTCCTCGTGTCCACGGCGTCGGCATCGATCCGATTCGGCGCCACCTCATTGAGCGAGGATCAGCCGCGGCCGGCGGGCGGGCTCACCGAACAGGAGCACGGTCCGACCGCGGCCCGTGCCTACGCCATCCCCGAGGAGGACGGGCCCGCCGCGGTCCGGCTCTTCACGCTCGACGGCGCTCTCGTCTCGGGAGCGCTACGCGTGTTGGGACCGGGAACCGACCTCGGGTCCACCGGAGGCTCGGTCTCGGCGTCCGATGCGTGGGTGCTCTTCCCGGCGTCGGCACGGATCCCGGCGGAGCCGGGCGCGCTGCTCGTGAACGACGGTGACGTCGCTGTGGCGGCTTCCGTCGAGCTCCTCCCGGAGGAAGGGGTGACGCCGCCCTCCTCCATCTCGATCTCGGTTCCCCCCCACGCGACGGCCGCCGTGCCGCCGGACCTGTGGGCGGCGGCCCCCGGCTCGACGCTCGTGGTCCGCGCCGAAGGACCCATCCTGGCGCTGTCCGCCGCGAGCTCCCAGGGGTCTCGGGACGCCGAGGCATTCGCCCTCAGCATGGGAGTGCCGCTGCCGCTTCTGCCGTAGTCCGGGCGCACCAGGGGGAAGGGGTTGTCCCCTGGCGTATCATCTTCGTTCCGGGTCCCGATCCCGGAACGAGCACGATCCTCCCCATGGCCAACGGACGTCACGAAGTGCGCGCGGCCCGGAAGCGGTGGCCGCTGATCGTCGGTCTCGTCGCCGGCGTGCTCGTGCTCGCCCTGGGCGGGATGGCCTACGCGACGTTCCGCTACGAGCAGGCGAACGCCGGGCGCATGCTCGCCGGCACCACCATCGGCGGAGTGAACGTCTCCGGGATGACCCGCGCGGAGGCGATCGTGGCCGTCCGCGGTCACGCCCGAGAGGACCTCGCCCGAGAGATCGTGGTCTTCGTGCGGGGCGAACGCTTCACCGCGACGGCTCGGCAGCTGGGCCAGCGCCCGTCGGTCGGCCAGGCGGTCGATCGAGCGATGGATGCCGCGGAGCGGGTCGGTTGGGTCGAACGAGCCTGGCGACGCTTCCGGAACGACCCCGTCGACCTGGACATCGAGCTCGTCATGGCCGGGGACCGCGGCGTGGCGGGATTCGTCCGCCGCACGGCGCGGCAGGTGCACGTCGACCCTCGGAACGCGTCGATCGGGATCGGAGAAGGTGGCGGCCTGTTCTTCCAGCACGCGAAGGCGGGGAGGGAACTGGAGGTCCGGCACGCGGAGCGGCTCCTCACCGACGCGCTCGACGACCGATCCTCGAAGGTCCGGCTGTCGGTGCGATCGGTGGCCCCGAAGTTCACCGAGGACACGATGCTGCCGACGGTCGTCGTGCACGTGGACACGAACCGCCTCGACCTCTACCAGGGGTTCGACGTGACGCACAGTTGGGATGTCGCCACCGCCAAGCCCGGGTGGATCACGCCGGTCGGCGAGTGGTCGATGTATCAGAAGCGCGAGAACCCGACCTGGTACAACCCGGCGCTCGATAGCTGGGGCGCCACCATGCCCGCCGTGATCCCCGGTGGGCCCGGCAATCCGATGGGCACGCGAGCCCTCTACATCACCGCCCCCGGTCTCATCCGGATCCACGGGACCACCTCGCCCGATTCGATCGGTCGGTACGCGTCGCACGGCTGCATCCGGATGCATAACGAGCAGGTGGAGGAGCTGTACGACCTCGTTCCCGTCGGGACGAAGGTCATCATCATGGGCTCGCGACCCTCGTGGGCATCCGAAGGGGACTTCCCCGACACGCCCGACGGCTCCGATACCGTCGCCTGATCGGGGGCGGTCCCCGAATCGGGGTCCGCTCGCCTCCACTGGGCTGACTAGCTCTTTCGGGCTAGACGGATGGGCGTTCGGCATCCCGCACGACCGTGCCTCGGGGGACCCGAGAATGACTCCCAGGTGTCTGCAGCTCATAGGGGTGCCGCTGATACCGTCCGTCCATCAGCTGGCAGCTGGATCTGGCAGCTGGATCGGTTTCCCCCGACAGATCCCGAACGGGCCTCGCGGAGCCCCCGCACGGATCCCCGAACAACGGAGCGTGGACGATGCCACAGGCCACTACCTGTCCCGAGTGCAAGCAGGGCGATGTGATCTCGATCTCGATGAACGTGAGCGGCCGGGACCTCGCGTTCTCCACCTGCCACGCCTGTGAGGCGAAGTGGTGGCATCGCGACGGCGAGCAGATCGTGCTCTCCGACGTGATCGAGACCGTCGTCCGGACCTAGACTGACGCCCGCCGCGCGCCGTCCGTAGGATGGCGCCGGTGGACCTCTCCCGCATCTTCAAGGCGTACGACGTTCGCGGTACGGTCCC
>DATFGG010000209.1:0-4636 GCA_035249665.1 Actinomycetota bacterium
GAAGCTCCTCGACGGACTCTTCCGGGACGGGAACGAGGTGAAGGTCTCGGAGCTGAAGACGACGTTCTCGGAACGGCTGCACGGCGTGGAGAACGCCCTCTATTCGGACGCGATGCGCCAGAAGTGGTTCCGCACCCGCCCCGACCGGGTGCGCCTCCGGTGGGCGGGGGCCGGCGTGTTCCTGCTCGTCGCCGGGGCCGCGGTGACGTTCGTGCTCGCCCGCTGGACGCATTGGGGCATCGTCGGGGTTCCCGTGATCGTGGCCGGACTCGCGCTCTCGCTGATGGCGAGGCAGATGCCGGCCCGCACAGCGAAGGGGACCGCGATGCTCCGCCGCATCCGTGGCTTCCGCCGCGTGATCGCCACCGCGGAGCAGCACATGGCCCGGTGGGCCGAGGAAGAGAACGTCTTCACCCGATACCTGCCGTACGCGATCGTCTTCGGGCTCACGAAGAAGTGGGCGAAGGCGTTCGAGGATCTCGGGCTCCAACCCGACACGTCGGGCTGGTACGTGGGCCCGCGGATGTTCACCGCTGCCGCGTTCGCGGACTCGATCGACGGCTTCGCGGTGACCACCGGTGGAACGCTCGCCTCCACACCGGCATCCTCGGGCTCGAGCGGGTTCGGGGGCGGCGGCTCCTCCGGCGGTGGAGGCGGCGGTGGAGGCGGCGGCTCCTGGTGACGCTGGACGTGGTCTTCTCCGAAGACCCGCGCGATTTCCTCCGCCGCGACTGGAGCGAGCTCGTCCGGCTCGACCCGGCCGGAACGATCTTCCACACGCCGGACTTCCTGAAGCTCTATTGGGAGGAGTTCGGCGAGGAGCCCGACCACCTGCTGCTCGCCTTCGGCGAGGACGCCGGCGCCCAGGTGGCGGCCGCGGCCTTCGAGCGGATCGACGACACCCTCCGGTTCCTCGGCGGAACGGAGGTGACGGACTATCTGGGTCCCGTCGGCCGCCCGGACGTGGCGACGGCGTTCAGCGATCGCCTCTGGGCGGAGCTGCTCGACCGGGCCGACTGGCGCACGGCGGATCTCCGCGGCCTACCCGAGAGCTCCGCGTGGCTGCCCGCGCTGCGCGATGCCGCCGTGGCGCACGGGCTCGCGGTCGAGGAGACCGAGGATCAGAATGGGGTCGCGCCGTTCCTCGAGCTCCCCGCCACGTGGGACGCGTACCTCCAGCAGATCCCCTCGAAGCTCCGCCACGAGATCCGACGGAAGGCGAAGAAGCTCGAGGCGGAGGCGGGGCCGTTCCAGATCGAGACCGCGACGAGCGTGTCCTTGCTGCCGCTCCTCGATCGGTTCGTGGAGCTGCACCGGATGAGCGAGGGCCCCAAGGGCGTGTTCATGGTCCCGGGTATGGAGATCTTCTTCCGGCGGCTGGGGCAGGCGCTGTGCGAGCGGGGCACGTTCCGGCTGTCGTTCATCCGCGTGGACGGCGAGCTCGCCGCGGGCACGATCGGCTTCGTGTTCGAGGGGACCTACTCGCTGTACAACTCGGCGTTCGATCGGGGATGGCAGCGGCTCGCGCCGGGGATGGTCCTCGTAGCGGAGAACGTGCGCGAGGCGATCGAGCACGGGTGCGCGGTCTTCGATTTCCTGAAGGGGGACTACGCCTACAAGTACCGCTTCGGCGCCCGGAGACGATCGGTGAACCGCCTCGTCGTCTCGCGTTAGGCCGGTCGGAGCCCCGCGGTGGCGAGCGTCGAGCCGTCGGGCGAACGGATCGTGAGCCCGCTCATGGAGGCGATGCTCCGGTCGGTCACCCACCAGACCGCCGCGTCGCCGTCACCTTCGAACTCGATCGGCCCCGGGTCCCAGGTCGTTCCATCGGATCGGGACACGAGGAGGGACCCTCGTCCGGTCAGGTGAGGCGTCCGCACGAAGACGACGACGAACGACTGGTCGTGGCTGGACTCGTAGGCCACGACGCTGCCGGCGACCGGCGTCCGGGTCGCGGGCTGGAGCGTGCCCACCTTGAAGCCGGTGCCGCCGAGCGTCGCCAAGACCGTGCGGAAGCTGGAGGCGTCCCTCGCCTCCTCACGTGCCCGTCCGAGCTGGATCAGTCCGAACGTGGCCGCGAGGACCGCGAACGAGATCGAGGCGGCGACCGCGACCCTCCATGCACGCGGTGCAGGCACCCGGCCTCGCGTTGTCGTCCCGCCCGCCCACTCCTCGGACAGGACGGAGATCACGCGGTCGTGCAGCCCGGACGGGGCGGATCGTTCCAACGTGGCCCCGAACACGCGGAGGCCCTCCTCCAGGGCGTCGAGCTCGCGTCGACAGGCACCACACCCACGGAGGTGCCGGCGGACGCCGAGCTCGTCGGGATCGGCCGTGGCCCCCAGGACGAAGTCGGGGAGGTGCGGACGGATGTCCTCACAGGTCGTCACGGTCACCACCCCTGGCAGACTCGATGTCGGAAGCGAGGAGATCGCGGAGACGGAGCAGCGCGGCTCGGATCCGGGTCTTCGCCGTCCCCACGGGGATGCCCTCGAGGTCGGAGATCTCGGCACTCGTCTTCCCACCGAGGTACGCCAGCTCCAACGCCGCCCGTTGCTCGGCCGGCAGCGACGACATGGCGCGCCGGGCCCGGTCGGTCAGGTCGACGGTCACCGCGCGCTCGTCGGGACCGGGACCTTGGTCGGCCTCGGTCGGACGGTCGGCGGCTTCGAGCGTCCGGACCTCCAGCACCCGGCGCCGGATCGCGTCGATCGCGAGCGAACGGGCCATCAGCAGCACCCACGTCTCCAGCTTGCCCCGCGAGCGGTCGTACCGATCGGCGTTCCGCCACAGCTTCACGAACGTGTCCTGGACGAGATCCTGCGCAGCGGCCTCGTTGCCGAGCATCACGAGTCCGAGCCCGTAGATCCGTCCTGCGAACCGCTGGTACAGGACCTCGGCCGCGCCGACGTCGCGCGCCGCGAACGAACGCATCAGGCGCTGGTCGGCGTCGCGCTCGTCGGGCGGCATCTCCGACAAACGGTACACAGGTTCCGTTCACGCAAGAGGTACGAGCGAGAGGCGGCGGCGGTTCCCTCAGACGAACGCGCGGATGTGCCGGAGGATCGTGACGCCGAGCTGCGCGTCGATGCCCGTCACGAGGTTCCCGGAGGCGAGGACGTCCTCGGCCGGGATCCGTCGGGCGGCGACGAGGGCGAGGTGCGGGGCACGGCCGACGATCGTGGTGTTGGGCTTCGTGTCGGCCGGCGGCACCTCGCCGGCGCCGAGGCCCCAGTGCCATCGACCTCCTCCCGCGCCGTCGACCTCCACTTCGACGCTGTAGCCGGTGAGGTCCAGACCGGCCTGGGCGAGGGCCCACGGGAGCATGCGGATCCCCATGTCGATCGTGAGGTGGATCGGCCAGTGCTGATACTCGGGGCCGAGGCCGTTCGTGGCGCGCATGTCCTCACCGTGCACCCACCACTCGACGACGCGCGACTGGATGAGGTACCGGGCCGCGATCTCGCCCGCGAGCCACGGGAATCGCCCTTTGTCCCACTCGTCCTCGGAGAGGAGCCCGGCGTACCCGAGCAGCGCGTCCGCAGCTTGCCCCCACGTCACGAGGACCTCACGCGTCGGGAGGCCCGAACGCCGCTCGACCGCCCACTCGTTGAACCCGTCGACGGTGAAGGGTTGGCCGTCGAGATGGCGCCGGTACTCCTCGATCTCCTCGGGAGGGTCGCCCTTCACGACGTGGGCGGCAGCGGTGTCCTGCGCGGCGAGGTGGGCCATCACGTCGCGGTTCCACCAGCCGGGGAGGGCGCTCGGCTGCTCCCACGTCTGCGGGTCCGCGAACTGCACGGTCCGGCCCAGCCGCTGGCGCTCCGCTTGGGCGATCCCGAGCAGCGTGGTGCGGTCCAGGCTCACGGCGCGGAATCGTACAGTGACGGGCCGTGCTCGACCTGCCCGCCGATCACGCCGCGTGGACGGCCCTCTGATGGGGGCGATCGAACGCTTCACCGATGCGGCACGCGACCTTGGGCTCGAGCCGGAGATCCGGAGGTTCCCGGAGGGGACGAAGACGGCGGTCGATGCCGCACGAGCGATCGGGTGTGACGTCGAGCAGATCGTGAAGTCGCTGGTGTTCATGGCGGACGGGAGCCCGGTGATCGCGTACACCTCCGGCGGGAATCGCGTGAACCCGTCCAAGCTGGCCGGGCTCGCCGGCGCGTCCGAGTCGCGGAGGGCGACACCGGAGGAGGCGCGCGCGGCCACGGGCTTCGCCGTGGGTGGCACGCCGCCCTTCGGCCACCCCGCGCCCATTCGCTCCTTCATTGACCCCGCATTGCTTGCGTTCCAGGAGATCTGGGCTGCGGCGGGGACGCCGGACTCCGTGTTCCCGCTCACCCCATCGGAGCTGCAGCGAGCGACGGGGGCGGAGACCGCGGATTTCACCGAAGGATGACGGCGACCGAGGGTAGAATCTGGGCATGACAGCGACCGGAGACACCATGGCCCAGACCGCCGAAGAGACCGTCCCAACGACGAGCCCGGGAACCAGCCGCACGTCGATCCAGCTGACCGAGACCGCTGCGGGAGAAGTCCAGAAGCTCATCACCGAAGAGGGCCGTCCCGACATCGCGCTGCGGATCGCCGTGCAGCCCGGCGGGTGCTCGGGTCTCCGCTACGCGATGTA
>DATFGG010000210.1:0-2298 GCA_035249665.1 Actinomycetota bacterium
GACGCGACGTCGCGCTGGTGCTGCACGCAGTTCCCCGACACGCGCCGCGCGCGGATCTTGCCTCGGTCGGACACGAACTTGCGGAGCGTCATCACGTCCTTGTAGTCGACGCGATCGACCTTGTCCTTGCAGAACTGGCAGTACTTGCGCTTGCCGCGCTTCTGCCAGCCCTTGTCGTCCTTCTCGCGACGCCGCTTGGGGCCGCGCTCTTTCGGTCCTCCCCTACCCGCCATCGAGAGGAGACTCCTCCTGTTCGGTTCCGCCGCCGACCGGTGCGGCGACCTTCTCGCCCCAGTCGCCGGAGCTCGACGCCCCGCCGGAGCGTGCCTGGCGCGTCACCGATGCCGTCGCCCACTTCAGGCTCGGGGCGACCTCGTCGGCCTCGACCTCGATCGCCGAGCGCTTGTCGCCGTCCTGGTTCTCCCAGGTCCGGTAGTTGAGCCGGCCCGCGACGATCACGCGCGTGCCGCGCGTGAGGGACTCCGCCGCGTTCTCCGCCATCGTCCGCCAGGCGTTGATCGTGAAGTACGACGTGTCGCCGTCCTTCCACTGGCCGTTCGCGTCCTGGAACCGACGGTTGACGGCGATCCGGAACTTGCACACCGCAGCCCCGTTCGGGGTGTAGCGCAGCTCTGGGTCGTCGGTCAGGTTGCCGACCAGGGTCACTTGGTTGTCCGTCGCCATGGTTCGTTCACTCCCCTTGGGGTGTCTCAGCTCCGCCAGCCGCGGAGGCGGGGGAAGATGCCATCTGCTTCTTCTGCTCACGTGGTGGAGGCAGGACGATCACCTTGTACCGCAGGATCTCGTCCGCGAGGTTCAGCGTCCGCTCGAGCTCCGCCTGGGCGGAAGGCTCCGCCGAGAACGTGACCACGACGTAGTAGCCCTCGTTCTGGTCGTCGATCTCGTAGGCGAGGCGACGCCGGCCCCAGCGCTCGATGTTGCGCACCGCTCCGGAATGCTTCCCGGCGACCGTTGCGATCCGGTCTGTCGCGGTACCCACCACGGCTTCGTCAGCCGCGGCGGGCAGGATGAGCATGCTCTCGTACTCCCTCAAACCCCACCTCCTCTGGTCTGGACGGCCCCCCACGAAGGGGAGCAGGAAGTCCTGAGGGTCGTCCAGCAGTGTACGGGACCTGCGCGAACGGTAGCACCGAGGTACGACATCGGGTCGGCTAGAATCGCTCGACTGCCGTGCACTTCAGAGGAGGCGCGAGCGATGACCACGATCCACGACCTCAAAGCGTGGAAGGCGGACGGGCGGAGGTTCACGATGCTCACCGCCTACGACTTCCCCACCGCCCAGATCCTCGATCGAGCCGGCGTCCCGCTGCTGTTGGTGGGCGATTCGGTGGGGAACAACGTCCTCGGCTACCAGGACACCCTGCCGGTCACGATGGAGGAGATGCTGCACCACACCCGGGCCGTCGCGAGGGGTGCCGAGCGAGCGATGGTGATCGGAGACCTGCCCTTCCTTTCCTACCAGGTCTCGATCGAGGAAGGGGTGCACAACGCCGGCCGCCTCGTGAAGGAGGGCGGCGCGCACGCCGTGAAGCTCGAGGGGCCGCACCTCGACCTCGTCCATCGGCTGGTCGACATCGGCATCCCCGTGATGGCGCACATCGGCCTCACGCCTCAGTCGGTCCACGCCATGGGCGGGTATCGGGTGCAGGGCCGGGGCGAGGCAGCCCATCGCGTCGCGGATGAGGCCGAGCAGCTCGAGAAGGCAGGTGCGTTCTCGATCGTCCTGGAAGGCATGCCGGCGGAGCTCGCCGGCGAGATCACCGGATCGCTGGGGATCCCCACGGTCGGGATCGGGGCGGGTCCGTCGTGCGATGCGCAGGTGCTGGTGATCCACGACCTCCTGGGGATCAACGAGAGGGTGCCGAAGCTCGCCAAGAAGTTCACCGATCTCCGCGGCGTGATGACCGATGCCGTGGAGGCGTTCATGCGCGAGGTCGACGCGGGCACCTTCCCGGACGAGGACCACTCCTATTCGTAAGCGCCGTTCCTCCTAGACTCGCGGGCGTGACCGGCGACGACGAGCGGGACGACACCCTCGCGGAGCGGGCCGCTCTCGTCTCGAAGCTCACGCACGAGATCCGGGGCCCCGTCTCGACGATCCGCGGCCTCGCGGGCACCACGCTCGCACACTACGATCGGCTCGATGACGGCGAGCGGAGGGAGTTCCTCGAGCTGATCCGCCACGAGGCGGAACGGCTCGAGCGCACCGTCGAACAGGTGGCCCTGGCGCTGAAGCTCGACGCCGGGACCCTCCGATTCGACATCCGCATGCAGGAT
>DATFGG010000211.1:0-4051 GCA_035249665.1 Actinomycetota bacterium
CGAGGTCTCGATCGACGTGGATGGCCACGAGCGTGCCCGGCTCGGCGCCGGGAACTACTTCGGGGAGATGTCGCTGCTCGACGGGCTGCCCCGGTCGGCGACCGTCAAGGCGGAGCAGCCCACCACCACGTTCGCCCTGACCTCGTGGCAGTTCCTCCCGCTCCTCGACGAATACCCGTCGATCAGCCGGGCGCTCCTCGTGGAGCTCTGCGCGCGGCTCCGGCGAGTGGAGCACGACCCCGTCAGCTGACGGGTTCGCCGTGGGGGAGCGCACCTGCCCGCGCTGCGGCGCCGACCTCCCGGCTGAGGCCCGGTTCTGCCCGGCCTGCGGCCTGACGCTCGGATCCCAGAACTCCACTGAGGAGCGGAGGGTGGTCACGGTCCTGTTCGCCGATGTCACCGGGTCGACGGAGCTCGGCGAACGGCTCGATCCCGAACATCTCCGAGAGGTGATGGCGAGCTACTTCGCGGCGATGCGCGAGGAGATCGAAGCCGAGGGCGGCACCGTCGAGAAGTTCATCGGAGACGCTGTGATGGCCGTGTTCGGCGTCCCGGCTGCGCACGAGGACGACCCTGTCCGCGCCCTCCGTGCGGCGCTCCGGATGCGGGAGCGGCTCCACGACGTGAACGACGGACTCATGACGGCTCGCGGCGTCACGCTGCAGATCCGGATCGGGGTCAACACCGGTGAGGTCCTCGCGTCCGTGGATCCGCAACCCGGCGAGCCGATGGTCACCGGCGACGCGGTGAACGTCGCGGCACGACTCCAGAGCGCCGCGGAACCTGGTGGCATCCTGGCCTCGGAGCGAACCGCTCGCGGGGCCAGAGGCTTCCGATTCGGAAAGCCCGCCGGTCTCGAGCTCAAGGGCAAGGGGCAGCCGGTGCGCGCGATGGAGCTACGAGGTGGCGACGCCACCATCCAGGACCGCGGCGTCCCGGGGCTCCACGCACCGATGGTGGGCCGTGACGAGGAGCTCTCGCTGCTCCTGTCGATGTACCGCCGATCCGCGGCCGAGGGCCGTCCCATCCTCGTCACGATCTACGGGGACGCCGGGGTGGGGAAGAGCCGGCTCACGTCGGAGTTCCTGCTGCGGGCGGAGCGGGACGGCGCCACGGTGGTCCGCGGCCGCTGCCTCCCCTACGGCGAGGGGATCACCTACTGGCCGTTCGCCGAGATCCTGAAGGGCTATGCCGGCGTCCTGGACTCGGACCCGCCGGAGCTCGCGCTCGAGAAGATCCGCAAAGCGGGACGTGAGCTGCTGACCGAGGACGTGACCTCCGATCCCGGTCGGGCGACCGCCGCGCTGGCCTTCACGATGAACGTCGCCGATCCCGAGTTCGACTTCGAATCGATGGAACCTCGCGAGGTCCGACAGGAGGTCCACGCCGGCTGGAGGTCGTTCTTCTCCGCCCTCGCGGCCGAGACGCCACTCGTCGTGATCGTCGAAGACATCCACTGGGCGGATCCCGCGCTCCTGGACCTGCTCGACGAGTCATCGGAGCGTGTGGTGGGACCGGTCCTCTTCCTCTGTCCTTCGAGGCCGGACCTGACCGCCACCCGCCCCACGTGGGGTGGCGGACGACGCAACCACTCCTCGATCTCCCTCGACCCACTGACCACGATGGAAGCCGACAGGCTCGTCCACGAGCTGCTCACGATCGAGGACCTCCCTCCTTCGGTGCATACCCGGATCCTCGAACGGGCCGAAGGCAACCCGTTCTTCCTGGAGGAGATCGTCCGCCAGCTGATCGACGAGGGGCACCTCGTGCGCGAGGGTGGCCGGTGGCGCGCCCTCGACGAGATCGAGCAGGTCGTGATCCCCGACACGGTGCAGGCGGTCCTGGCAGCTCGGTTCGACCTCCTCGATGCCCAAGACAAGCGGGTGCTCCAAGCGGCCGCTGTGGTCGGCCGCATCTTCTGGCCGGGCCCGGTGGCCCTGCTCGCGCACCTTCCGGACGAAGCCATCGACCTGTCCCTGCGGACCCTCGAGGATCGCGAGCTCGTCCTGTCGCGGCTGACCTCGTCGCTCGCGGGACAGTCGGAACTGATCTTCAAGCACGTGCTGATCCGTGACGTCGCGTACGAGTCGCTCCCCCGTCGCGAGCGCACGGACGCGCACGCCGCGGTCGCCGGTTGGATCGAAGAGACGGCCGGCGACCGCGCTGGCGAGATGTCCGAGTTGCTCGCGTATCACCTGTCGACCGCGGTCGCCCTCGCAGGAGACACGCCAGGCGGCCCTTCGGAGGATCTCCGGGTCAACGCTTTCAGATGGTTGTTACGGGCCTCCGACGAAGCTCGGAGGCGCCTGGTGGTCCGCAAGGCGCAGCGTCTCGCCGAAGAGGCTCTCGACCTGGCCTCGGGCGATCTCGAGCGCACGGACGCGCTCGAGATGCTGGCCATGGCGTTCTTCACCGACTACTCGGGAGATCTGGCCTGGCGGTACTTCCGCGAGGCTGCGTTCACCCGGGCCCGCGTCGAACCCCCCGATGGGACTCGGGTGGCGCGTCTCGCAGCGCTCGGCTGCGACGTCGCGGTTCGATGGCCGGGATCCTTGCGAGGCGAGATGCCCGCGGAACAGACCGTTCGCGAGCTCTGGGATCTCGGGATCGCCCATCTGCCGGCCGGCGACACGGAGGAACGGATCCGGCTTCTCGGGATCAGAGCAGGATGGCCTTTCGCGTTCTCGCCGGAGGGCTACTCAGATGCCCAGCTCGAGGAACTCGAAGCATCGGGCCTGCAGGCAGCGGAGATGGCCCTGCGGATGGGTCTTCCGAATCGAGCATCCGCAGCCTACGACCAGGCCATCGGACCGTGGATCGCGCAGGGCTGGTACGGCCGGGCCCTTTCGATCTGGGAGCCCCGATCCGAGATCATCCACCAGGTGACCGACCCCCTCGAGATGGGCGACATCTACGCGATGGGTGCGTGGGTCCACTACGAGGTCGCGCGTTACGAACGGGCGCGGGAGATCGCCGACGCGGGCCTCGAGGCGCTCGCGGGGCGAGACCCGAGCTCCGAACTCCACATCGGCGCTTGGCGCATCGTTTCGCTGTATCGGCTCGGAAGATGGGATGAGGCACTCGACGGGTTCGACTCGATCCGCCGGATGCTCGAGAGCCGCGAGGACGACCCACCGTACTTCGCGACGCATGCGTTCGCTGTCGCCGGTGTGATCTACGAGCGGCGGGAGGAGCGCGTTCGGAGCGACGCCCTGGCCTCGGCCATCCTTCGATTGGTCACCGAGAGCTCCGGCCGCCTCTACCCAAGCATCCTGCGGTTCCTCATCATCAGGAGCGATATCACAGAGGCGAAGGGACTCCGACGCCCGAAGAACTGGGCGGTCCACGCGGGCGATGCGTTGGAAGCGGAGGCGGAACGCCTCGCGGCGTCCGAGGGGTGGGACGGAGCGGCCGATCTCGTCAACGAGATGCGGAGCTACGCGGCGGCGGCGGATGCACCGGCCGTCGTAGCGTTCGCGGACCGCCTCGAGGGCCGGGCAGCGCTCGCGGCCGGCGACGTCGAGCCCGCGATCCGGAGTCTCGAACGTGCGGTCGCCGGCTTCGAGTCGATCGGCGCCACATGGGAGCGCGCCCTGACCGAGCTCGATCTCGCGGGAGTCGCATCGGGCGCCGGCGACGGCGGCGCGAGGGACGACTGGGTGGCGCGCGCGACCCTGACGTTCGAGGAGATCGGCGACGCGCAGGGCCTGGCCGCCGCGCGCGCTCTGGCGGGAGCCGGTTAGGCCGTCTTCTCCTCGCGCTCGCCCCCGCCGGTGCGCTTCTTTGACGCCTTCGCCCGCGGGACGAGCGTCGGGTTGACACCGGTCAGGACGACATCGCGGTCGACGAGACACTTCGTGACGTCCTGGCGGGAGGGCAGCTCGTACATCACGTTGAGCAGGACCTCCTCCATGATCGCCCGGAGGCCGCGGGCCCCGGTGCCGCGCTGGATCGCCTGCTCCGAGATCGCCCGCATCGCGTCGTCGGTGAACTCGAGCTCCACGCCGTCGAACTCGAAGAACTTCATGTACTGCTTCACGAGCGCGTTCTT
>DATFGG010000212.1:0-2872 GCA_035249665.1 Actinomycetota bacterium
GCCGCATGGGTGAGCGGTGAGCTCGCCCGTCGGTTCGGCGTGCCGTACTGGTCCTTCACCCTCACCGCGACGGATGCGAACCGGTTCGCGATCCGGTGGGCGCGTCACATCACCGGCCGCCCGAAGATCCTGGTGCACAACCACTGCTATCACGGCACGGTCGACGAGACGTTCGCGGAGCTGGACGATGCCGGCGACGTGATCGACCAGCCGGGGAACACGGGTCCGCCGGTGCCGGTCGTGACCACGACCCGGGTCGCGGAGATCAACGACCTCGAGGGGCTCGCTCGGGAGCTCGAGCACGAGGACGTCGCAGTCTGCGTCTTCGAGCCCGCGCTCACGAACATCGGGATCGTCCTCCCGGAACCGGGCTATTGGGAGGCGGTCCGTGGGATCTGCGATCGCACCGGGACGCTGCTGCTGATCGACGAGACGCACACGCTCAGCGCCGGACCGGGCGGAGCGACGCGAGCATGGGGGCTCGCGCCGGACATCGTGACGATCGGGAAGACCCTCGGCGCTGGGATCCCGTCGGCCGCGTACGGGATGACGGAGGACGTCCAGCGTCGGATCGTCGAGGCCGTCGATCCGGACGTGATCGACGTCGGTGGGACCGGCGGCACGCTCGCCGGCAACGCCCTCTCGCTGGCTGCGATGCACGCCACCCTCGAGCACGTGCTCACGGATGAGGCGTTCGATCGCATGATCGAGGTCGGCGGCCGGTTCGAAGACGGCGTCCGCGACCTCATCGTCTCCCGCGAGCTCCCGTGGCACGTGGTGCGGCTCGGGTGCCGCATCGAGTACCTCTTCCGTCCCGAGGCGGCCCGCACCGGCGCCGAGGCGAGCGCCGGGCAGGATGCCGAGCTCGACCCCTTCATCCACCTCTACCTGCTGAACCGCGGGGTCCTGATGACGCCGTTCCACAACATGGCGCTGATGTCGCCCTCGACGACCGAGCAGGACGTGGATCGGCACACCGAGGTGTTCGCGAGCGCGGCCGACGAGCTCCTCGGGGTGAGCGGCGGTTCCTCGTGATCGGCCGCGTGTCGTTCCTGACGATCGACGCGAACGATCCCGCCCGGCTCGCCGCGTTCTGGTGCGAGGTGTTGGGTACGCACGTTGAGGAGACGTCCGACGAGGGTCGGTTCGTGTTCCTGGCCGCCGCGAACGGTCATATCCTGAGCTTCCAGCGCGTGCCGGAGCGCAAGTCGGTCAAGAACCGGGTGCATCTCGACATCCGTGTGGACGACCTCGATACGGCCACCGACGCGGTGCTGGCACTCGAGGGGACGTGGGACGGCTACGAGCGGGCCCTCGATGATGCCCGATGGAGGACGCTCGGCGATCCCGAGGGCAACGAGTTCGACATCTACGTGTCCGCCGGATAGCGGACCAACGTGAACCTGCCTTCACCCGCGCCGGAGCGGCCTCGTGAGGCAGGTCGGTCCACCGTCGCCCTTCCGGGAGATCTCCTCGCCGACGTAGGTCCGGACGTCCACGCCGGCGGCCTCCATCCGACGACGCGTCTCCGGATTCCCCTCGAGCGCCAAGGCGATCCGAGGCCCGAGCGCCAGGACGTTGGGACCCATCGAGTCGAACTCCTCGGCCGGGACCTCGACCAACCGGATGTCCCGGGCACGGAACAGCTCGACGAGACGAACCGGGAGATGGGGGAGCGAGGCGACGACGAGATCCTCGTCGAGGATGGAGAGGAACGAGAGCAGGTGGGTGCAGGCCGCCGGGCCTGCGAGATGGGGGAGGTCGAACGCGACGACGCTCACCTCCGGCAGGAGGGCGCGGAGGGCGTCCAGCCCGGCCGCGGTCGTGCGGTAGCCCACGCCCGCGAGCAGCGTCCGCCGATCGAGCCAGCAGAGGTCGCCGCCCTCGGCGAACGCCGGCTCGCCGGCGTCGCCGAGGGCGGCGACCACGGGGATGCCCGCGGCCTCCAGGTCGGTCGCGGCGACCGCGGGTTCCCCACGGCGTCCCTCCTTGGCGGGCCGCAGCAGGATCGCGCCCGCGTCCGTCATCAGCGCGGGGTCGTAGACGTAGACGGCGTCGGGATCGCCGGTTGCGGGCGCGGCCCCCACGAACACCTCGGCGCCCGCGTCGGCCAGTTGGTCGCGGAACGCCTCGTGCTCGGCGGCCGCCCGCCCCGGATCGGGAGCCGCCCGCCATCCGTACTCGCGCCAACGACGGAGGGCTTCCGGCTCCGGCGGCCGCACGGAGACGGCTCGCAACGCGGAGTACTGATCCTGGATCGACACTGACCGGATGGTAGTGGGCCCTTCGCCTCATCGGATCCCTCATTCCGCCTCTGCCCAGCGTCGGGGACCAGGGGTACACTTGCGCGACCATGCGACGGGGCGCCACGAGACAGGGCAAGGACGTGCGACGACGCCGAAACACGGAGCTCGGCGTCATCGACTACACGCTCGCGAAGCGCGCGCTGATCCGCGACGCGCGCCGGGGCCTCCGCTCGGTCGCCGATCTCTGCGATGCGCACCCGGAGTTGATGCGGGCGGCCAAGCACGTCGGCGAGGCGACGTCCTCGGACTGCCCGGTCTGCGGCAAGGACAAGCTCGTCCTGCTGGCCTACGTCTTCGGCTCCTCGCTCGGCCGGAACAGCGGCCGGGTCTGGCCGATCCAGACGGGGCTCCGGCTGACGGCTGCGCACCCGGGGTCTGCCTGCTACGTGGTGGAGGTCTGCCGGTCCTGCGCGTGGAACCATCTCCGCGAAGCCTTCACGGCGCGCCGCCGCGCCGCCGCCGGCTGACGCCCCTCGCCCTCCCGCCGGTTTCCGGTCGAAAGCCCCCGGGTAGGATTCGCCGGTCGTGACCACGACTTCCGGACGATCCCCCAAGGACTACCGACC
>DATFGG010000213.1:0-5050 GCA_035249665.1 Actinomycetota bacterium
GAGGAGAGTATCCGGTATTAGCTCCGGTTTCCCGGGGTTATCCCAGGGTCGGGGGCAGGTTGCCCACGTGTTACGCACCCGTTCGCCACTGATCCCCGGGCCGAAGCCCGGTTCACCGTTCGACTTGCATGTGTTAGGCGCACCGCCAGCGTTCGTCCTGAGCCAGGATCAAACTCTCCGTAGAGATCGATCGGAACCGACGGATCGGTTCCGTTCGACTTGATGGAGGTTCGGCCCTCCGAACGAGGCACTCGCTCGCAGGGCCTTTCCCCGCCAGACGTCTCCGTCTGGACGGATGAAGCGTGCCACCCTTCCCGAGGCACGGCGAACCGTGCCGATGTGAACGATGGCAAGCATCGGCTCTTGACACGCTGTTCAGTTCTCAAGGTGCGGCCAGACGCGAAGTCCCTGGTCAGAGCGTTGGACACCCTCGGGGAACCGCGCCGGATGGGTAGGATAGCAGTCCCGGTCTCTCCGTCAACCGAGCTCGTGCGCTCGAACCGCCGTTCGGGAGGTTACTTCGGAGAGGAACCCCCCTCCGTCTCGACGCCGTCGAGCCGCGCGAACCTCCGACGACCGACCTGCCAGATCGACCCGGCCAGCTGGCCCGGCGGGGGTCCCTCGACCCGGATGTCTTCCGAGGGCATGGGCTCCCCGTCCATCCGGACCCCCCCCTGGGCCTGCAGCCGCCGCGCCTCGGACCTGCTCGCCACCAGGCCCAGCGCCTCCAGGAGCGCGGGTACGTAGACGACCGAGGCCGCACCGTCGGTGGGTCCGAAGAGCGCCGCGGGAACGATCACCCCTGGAACGTCCTCGGGCGGCTCGTGCTGACGGTGGACCAGGTCGAAGCGCTGCTCAGCGGCGGCCCCCGTACCGGGCCCGTGGTACAGGTCGACGACCTCGCGAGCGAGTCGGCGCTTCGCATCGTTCGGGCCCACCGATCCATCGGCCATCCCGCGCTCGACGTCCTCGACCTCTGTCGTATCGAGTGGGGTGCTCAGCCGGAGGTACTTAGTGATCAGCCCATCCGGGATCCGCATCAGCTTGCCGAACATCTCGTCTGGAGGCTCCGTGAGCCCGATGTAGTTGTCGAGCGACTTCGACATCTTGCGGATGCCGTCGGTGCCCTCGAGCAGCGGGAGCGTGAGCACCACCTGTGGCTCCTGCCCGTACGCGCGCTGCACCTCGCGGCCCATCAGCAGGTTGAACGTCTGGTCGGTGCCTCCCAGCTCCACGTCCGCTCGGATCGCGACCGAGTCGTAGCCTTGCAGCAGCGGATAGAGGAGCTCCACCACGCTGATGGGCCGCTCCCCCCGGTAGCGTTCCCGGAAGTCCTCTCGCTCGAGCATCTGCGCGAGCGTCGCGGTCGAGGCCAACCGGATCACCGCCGCCGTGTCCAGTTCGGCCAGCCACTCCGCGTTGCCGTGGATCTCCGCGGCGTCCACGTCGATGACCTTGCCGGCCTGGGCGAAGTACGTGGCCGCGTTCGCCCCGATCTCCTCCTCCGTGAGCATCGGACGGGTCTCGGACTGGCCCGACGGATCCCCGATCCGAGCGGTGAAGTCCCCGATGATGAGCACCGCAACATGGCCCGCGTCCTGGAACTGCCGCAGTTTCCGGAGGACGACGGCGTGTCCCAGCGTGAGGTCGGGGCGACTGGGATCGACGCCGAGCTTGACCCGAAGCGGCCGGCCCACCGCGAGCCGCTCCTCGAGACCACCCTTCGGGACGAGGTCGACGCTGCCGCTGGCGAGCGTCGTCAGCACGTCGGCGGCCATGGCGCGGCGATGCTACCGCACCTCCCCGATCCGCCCCAGGACGCGGGGTACACTCGCCCGCGATGACCCGCCGGCACTTCCCCCTGGCGGCCTTCATGGCAGCCTGCGCTGTGTTCTCTGCCGCGTGTGGCGTCCACCTGGAGGACGTCCCTCGACGCGCGCTCGCGCAGACGTCGTTCGTGTATGCGGCCGACGACAGCGTGATCACGGAGCTGCACGCGGTCGAGGATCGCGTGGTCCTACCCGCGTCACAGATCCCCACCTGGATCCGGGATGCGGCGGTCGCGATCGAGGACCGGCGCTTCTACCAACACCATGGGATCGACGGGCGAGCGATCCTCCGCGCGTCCTACGTGAACCTCCGAGACGGGAGCATCGAGGAGGGCGGCTCGACGATCACGCAGCAGCTGGTGAAGAACCTCTACACCGGGGGCGAACGCACCTTCGCCCGAAAGCTGAGCGAGGCTTCGCTGGCCTGGCAGCTCGAGGATCGCCTGTCCAAGGAGGAGATCCTCACGCGGTACCTGAACACGGTGTACTTCGGGCAGGGCGCCTACGGTGTCCAGGCGGCGGCCCGGACGTTCTTCGGCGTCGACGCCGTCGACCTCAACCTCGCCCGATCCGCCCTGCTCGCCGGCCTGATCACGAGCCCCGGGCACTTCGACCCGTACGAATACCCGAGCCGGGCGAACGGCAGACGGCGCGTGGTGCTCCAACTGATGCACGAGTTCGGGATGATCACGGAGACACAACGCCGTCGCGCCGGCAGAGCACCGATCCATCTCCACCCGGTGACAACGTTCGGCCGCTACGACTACCCGTACTTCGTCGACTACCTGAAGGAGTGGTTCCTGACGAACCCCGCCTTCGGCGACACGCGAGAAGACCGGTACAGGCTCCTGTTCACGGGCGGCCTCCAGATCCATACGACCCTCCAGCCGGCCGTGCAGTCCGCCGCCCAGCGCGCCGTCGATTCCGTGCTCTCCTATCCGGACGACCCCTCCGCCGCGGTGACCGTCCTGGATCCTCGCAACGGCTTCGTGCTGGCCATGGTCGGTGGCGACCAACGCGACTACTGGCGGGATCGTCACGCGGGTCGCGTCAACCTGGCGACCGCGATGGGCGGGACGGGACGCCAGTCCGGCTCGTCGTTCAAACCGTTCGCGCTGGTGGCGGCCCTCGAGGCCGGCCTGTCACCGTCGGAGACGTTCCCCGCCCCCTCGACGCTTCAGCTGGCCCTCGAGACCGGCGAGATCTGGAACGTCACGAACGCCGAGGGAGCCGGATACGGAACGATGTCGCTCCGCTCGGCGACGGTCCGGTCGGTGAACACGGTGTACGCGCAGCTGATCGACCGACTCGGTCCCGCAACGGTCGTGGAGGTGGCCGAACGGATGGGGCTCCGCTGCTGCGGTCGCGTGAGCAACCCTGGCCGTCCGTTGGAGCCGTACCTCTCGGCGGTCCTCGGGACGAACGAGGTCAACACGCTCGAGATGGCAACCGCCTACGGGACGCTGGCGACGGGCGGTGTCCGGTCCCGTCCGGTCCCCGTGTCCCGCGTCACCGACGCACGGGGCACCGTGCTGTGGTCCGCGAACACGACCGGCGACCGGGTCCTCGATCCGCAGATCGCGTCGGTTGCCAACGAGATCCTGAACGAGGCCGTCCTGTACGGCACGGGCACCGCCGCGAACATCGGCAGGCCGCAGATCGGCAAGACCGGCACCGCGATGGACCACAACGACGCCTGGTTCGTAGGCGCGGTCCCGCAGATGGTGGCAGCCGTATGGGTCGGGTTCCCCCAGGGGCGGATCCGCATGGAACCGCCGAGGACCAGGATCACCGTCTTCGGGGGAACGTGGCCCGCGCAGATCTGGCGGCTGCTGATGCTGGAGGCGACCGCCGGCCTGCCGGCGACGACGTTCCCGAACCCCGAGGTGGGGTTCGTGTCCGTCTCCGTGGACGCCTCGCAGACGCCCAACTGCCTGCCCAACCCATTCACGCTCCCCCAGAACATCGAGACCCTGCAGTTCATCGAGGGAACGGAGCCCACGGAGATGTGCACGTCACCGTCGTCGCTGCAGGAGGTGCTCGTCCCGTCCACGGTCGGTTCGTCGGAGTCGATCGCCATCGAGGGCCTGACCCAGGCCGGCTTCTACGTCGAGGTGAAGACGGCGCCCTCGACGCAGCCGAAGGGCACGGTGATCGGGCAGGTTCCCTCAGCGGGCACCGAGGCCTTCCAGACAAGCACCGTGACGATCACGGTGTCATCGACCGCGCCCGAGGGGTCCGTCGTTTCGCCGTAGGCGGTCCGGGCCGTCCGCGAGACACGAACGGGCTCCCGTCGAGCCAGTAGCGCCAGTGAAGACTCGTCTCGTGGACACCTACGCGGTTCCCCACGGCAACAGGCTCGACCCGCGAGGCGACCTCGAGCCACATGCCGTCGCCCGCGACCAGGTCGATCCCGTCATCACGTCGATCGACCGCGAGCGCCTGCGCGAGCCGGCCGGGTCCGGAGCACAGATCGAGGCGTTCCTCTCGCCCCCGCCGGACGACCATCTCCTCCTCGCCCTCGAGGGGCTCGGCGGCACGCAGGAGCACCGCGCTCCCCTCCGCGGACCCCCCCGTCACGACGTTCATGCAGTGGTGCATGCCGTAGGTGAAGTACACGTACAGATGCCCCGGAGGGCCGAACATCACGGCGTTCCGCGGGGTCTCCCCGCGGAACGCATGGCTCGCGGGGTCGTCCGGCCCGTAGGCCTCGACCTCGACGATCCGCACCGAGGCACGCGACCCGTCGGGGAAGATGCGGACGAGGACCTGGCCCAGGAGATCCGGCGCGACCTCATCCGCCGCTCGTGCGTAGAACGATCGCGACAACCGCTGCCGGGTCACGGACGGCCCTCGGAGAGGAAGCGCTGGAGCTTCCGGAGCGGCCAGGCGTTGATGACGTCTTCCTTGGTCAGCCAGCCGCGCTGGGCCATGCCGACGCCGAACCGGCGGTGGTCCAGATGGGGCACGGCGTGCGCGTCGGTGTTGACGGCGAACCGCACCCCGTGTCGACGCGCCCACAGGACGTGCTCGTCGGAGAGATCGAGCCGATCGGGGTGCGAGTTGATCTCCATCGCCGTGCCGGTCCGGCCGGCGGCTTCGAACACCGCCTCGAGGTCGAGGTCGACGGGGGGTCGCTTCCCGATCTGCCGCGTCGTGAGATGGCCGATGATGTCGACGTAGGGATTCTCGATCGCACGGATCACCCGGGCCGTCATCTC
>DATFGG010000214.1:0-3888 GCA_035249665.1 Actinomycetota bacterium
GTGATGGAGCATCCGTTCTCCGGCTCGTGGGGCTACCAGACGACGGGGTACTTCGCGCCGACGTCGAGATTCGGCACGCCGCAGGACCTGATGTTCCTCGTCGATCACCTCCACCGGCGCGGGCTCGGGGTGATCCTCGACTGGGTGCCATCGCATTTCCCGTCGGACGAACACGGGCTGGCGTTCTTCGACGGTACGCACCTCTACGAGCACGCCGATCCCCGCCGCGGCTATCACCCCGACTGGCACACGCTGATCTTCAACTACGGCCGCGACGAGATACGGAGCTTCCTGCTCTCGAGCGCGGATCACTGGCTCCGGACGTACCACGCCGACGGGCTCCGCGTGGACGCGGTCGCCTCGATGCTCTATCTCGACTACTCACGCCAGGAGGGCGAGTGGCTCCCCAACGTCCATGGCGGCCGCGAGAACCTCGAGGCCGTGTCCTTCCTCCGCCGGCTCAACGAGGACGTCTACCGCGAGCACCCCGGAGCGCAGACGTTCGCGGAGGAATCCACGGCGTGGCCGATGGTGTCGCGCCCAACCGACGTCGGCGGCCTCGGATTCGGGTTCAAGTGGGACATGGGCTGGATGCACGACACGCTGCAGCACCTCCGGCGCGAGCCGGTCCATCGTCGCTACCACCACGGCGAGCTCACGTTCCGGCAGGTCTACGCCTATTCCGAGAACTTCGTGCTCCCGCTGTCGCACGACGAGGTCGTGCACGGCAAGGGCTCGCTCCTCGGCAAGATGCCCGGGGACGACTGGCAACGGTTCGCCAACCTGCGGCTGCTGCTCGGCTCCCTGTGGGCGCAGCCCGGCAAGAAGCTCCTGTTCATGGGCGGCGAGCTGGGTCAGGGGGCCGAGTGGGATCACGATGCGAGCGTCGCTTGGCACCTGCGCGACGACCCCGCGCACGAGGGCATCGTCCGTTGGGTGCGCGACCTGAACGCGCTGCATCGGTCGGAACCCGCGCTGCATGCGCTCGACGTGGATCCTCTCGGCTTCGAGTGGATCGACGCCGCCGACGCCGAAGGGGGAACGCTCTGCTTCCTCCGGCGGGGTGGGGCTGCGCGCGACGTCGTGGTCGTCGCGATCAACCTCACGCCGATGCTGCACGAGCGATTCCGGATCGGCCTGCCGGAGGATGGTGTCTGGCGCGAGGCTCTGAACAGCGACGCAGAGGTCTACGGCGGGTCGGGCGCCGGGAACCTCGGCCGTGTGGAGGCGGAGCCGGCGCCCTGGCACGATCGATCTCACAGCGCGCGGATCGTGCTCCCGCCGCTGGCATGCCTCTTCCTCCGGCCCGTCACGGACAGGCGCGAGGGGTCTCAGGTCTCGTGACGATCCGGGTCTGGCCGGGCTCACCCTATCCCCAGGGCGCCACCTGGGACGGGGAAGGGGTCAACTTCTCGCTGTTCTCCGAGCACGCGACCGGCGTCGACCTCTGCCTGTTCGAGCGGCCCGACGACGCGGTAGAAGCCGAGCGGATCCCGCTCACGAACCGTACGGATCTGCTGTGGCACGCGTACCTGCCGGACGTGCGACCGGGTGGCCTCTACGGCTACCGCGTGCACGGACCGTACGAGCCTCGGGAAGGCCATCGGTTCAACCCGAACAAGCTCCTCCTCGATCCGTACGCGAGGGCGATCAGCGGGCCGGTGCGGTGGCACGACGCGGTCTACGGCTACGAGATCGGCCAGGAGGACGAGGACGTCTCGTTCGACGCGCGCGACAGCGCGGGTTCGATGCCGAAATGCGTGGTGATCGACCGGGCGTTCACCTGGGGTGAGGACCGGCGGCCGGAGACGCCGTGGAACCGGACGGTCGTCTACGAGACGCACGTGCGGGGCATGACCAAGACCCATCCCTCGATCCCACCGGAGATCCGAGGCACGTACCTCGCGCTCGCGCACGACCCCGTCGTGGAGCACCTGCTCTCGCTCGGCGTGACCGCGGTCGAGCTCCTCCCCGTTCACCAGTTCGTCGACGACCGGCACCTGGTTGAGCGTGGCCTCGCGAACTATTGGGGCTACAACTCGATCGGGTTCTTCGCCCCGCACCACGCCTACGCCACCCGTTCCGTCGGGCAGCAGGTCTACGAGTTCAAGTCGATGGTCAAGACGTTGCACCGAGCCGGCATCGAGGTGATCCTCGACGTCGTCTACAACCACACGGCCGAGGGGAACCACCTCGGCCCGACGCTCTCCCTCCGGGGGATCGACAACAAGGCCTTCTACCGGCTCTCTCCCGACGATCCGCGCTACTACATCGACTTCTCGGGGACGGGCAACAGCCTCAACATGCTCCATCCACGTGCGATCCAGCTGATCATGGACAGCCTCCGCCACTGGGTGCTGGAGATGCACGTGGACGGGTTCCGTTTCGATCTGGCGCCGGTCCTCGCTCGCGAGCTCTACGAGGTGAACCGCCTGGGGACGTTCTTCGACATCATCCAGCAGGACCCGGTGCTCTCGCAGGTGAAGCTGATCGCCGAGCCGTGGGATGTCGGCCCCGGCGGCTACCAGGTGGGCAACTTCCCCGTGGGATGGGCGGAGTGGAACGGGAAGTACCGGGACTGCGTGCGTCGGTTCTGGCGCGGCGACCCCGGGCAGCTGCCGGAGCTCGCGTTCCGGCTCTCCGGATCGAGCGACCTCTACGAGGCGAGCGGCCGGAACACCTACGCCTCGGTCAACTTCGTCACGGCGCACGACGGCTTCACCCTGCAGGACCTCGTCACCTACGAGTCGAAGCACAACGAGGCGAACGGCGAGGGCAACGAGGACGGGTCGGACGAGAACTTCTCCGCCAACTGGGGGGTGGAGGGGCCGTCGGATCAGCCTGAGGTCGTGAAGCTGCGCGAGCGGATGAAGCGGAACCTGATCGCCACGTTGATCTTCTCCCAGGGCGTTCGGATGCTGCTCGGAGGTGACGAGATCTCCCGGACGCAGCGTGGCAACAACAACGCGTACGGCCAGGACAACGAGGCCAGCTGGTTCGACTGGGAGCACCGCGACAAGGCGATGTTGCACTTCACGAGGTCAGCCCTGCAGATCTTCCGGTCGAACCCGGTGCTCCGGCGCCGTTCGTTCTTCAGCGGGACGTTCGACGGCGGCGGCCGGAAGGACGTGATGTGGGTGCGCCCCGACGGAGAGGAGATGACCGACGAGGACTGGGCGGACGCGGAGAACCGGGTCCTCGGGATGCTGATCCCGGGACGAGCCACCGATGAGCGGGACGATCGGGGACGGCGGATCCGCGGCGACACCGTCCTCCTCCTCCTGAACGGTGGGACCCGTTCGAAGAAGGTCACCCTCCCCCGCTTCGAAGGGGGAGGCATCTGGCACGAGATCCTCCAGACGGCGAACCCCGGACAGACACGGGTGATCCGGCGCGAGGCGCTGAACCTGGTCGCGCACTCGCTGATGCTGCTGCGGTTCGAGGGCGCCGAGCGCTCGTCGGAGCGGTAGGCCCTGCGGGCGCGCGAGACCTAGGCCTGGAGCAGCTCCCGTGCACGCTCGTTGTCGTTGGTCACGAGTGCCACCCGGTCACGGGTGGCAAGGTAGGCGACCGAGACGTTGATCCCCGCCGTCCCGACCTTGCCGGCCAGCCGTCCCAGCGTGCCCGGCTTGCTCGCCTCCTCGGCGGTCAGATCGATCACGACCGCGTCGGCCTCGCCCTCGACCTTGATGTCGGCCAGGATCAGGGCGTTCTGCGCGACCATCGCGTTGTCCACGAGCACGTGCACGATCCCGACGCCGTCGCTCGTCGTCGCGCTGATCCCCTCGATCGCGACCCCCGCGTCACCCAACGCCTCACCCATGTGCGCGAGCTGGCCCGCGCGATCGTCCAGCAGGACGGTCAGGTCCGTCGCCATCAGCTCATCCC
>DATFGG010000215.1:0-6550 GCA_035249665.1 Actinomycetota bacterium
GAAGACGACGACCGGATCCTCGGATCCCCGTTCAAGGCTCGGTGGTCCTACAGCACCTCCAAAGCGGTCGACGAGATCCTCGCCCGCGGCTACTGGAGGGATCGAGGGACGCCGACCGTCGTGGTCCGGCTGTTCAACACGGTTGGTCCTCGCCAGACGGGCGCCTACGGCATGGTCGTCCCCCGCTTCGTGCGCCAGGCCCTCCGGGGTGAGCCCATCACGGTCTACGGCGACGGGGAGCAGCGCCGCTCGTTCTGCCACGTATCCGACGTGGTGACCGCGCTCCTCCAGTTACTCGACCATCCCGGAGCCATCGGTGACGTGTTCAACGTCGGGGCGCGGAACGAGGTGTCGATCAACGAGCTCGCCCGGCTGATCCTTGCCGCGACCGACTCGTCCTCCCCGGTCGTGCACATCTCCTACGACGTCGCATACGAGGAGGGGTTCGAGGACATGGAGCGGCGGATCCCGGATACGGGCAAGCTCGAGGCGCTGACCGGTTGGCGTGCCACGAGGTCGCTCGAGGACGTGATCGAGGACGTGATCGAGCACGAGCGAGTCGGAGCGGCGCCGAAGAGAGCCCGATGATGAGTCCGGCGCCCCGCTACCTGCTCGCCTTCGCCGTCCCGCTCGTCGTCGTCCTCGTCGTGACCCCGGTCGCCGGGCGACTCGCCCGCCGGCTCGGCATCCTGGACCACCCTTCGGAGCAGAAGTTCCATCGCGATCCGACCCCGTACCTCGGCGGCGCAGCCGTCGCGGCCGGGCTCGTGGCCATCGGCTTCCTGACGACCGGCACGTCCGCTCAGGTCTTCGTGCTCCTCCTCGGCGGGCTGGTCCTCGGCGTGTGGGGACTGCTGGACGACTGGGTGACCGTCCGTCCCGGCGTGAAGCTCCTCGTGGAGGCGTCGGCGGGGGTGGCGCTGTGGTTGTCGGACATCCGAGCGGGCCTGTTCGGCAACGAGGTGCTCGACCTCGCGCTCACCGTCCTGTGGGTGGTCGCGGTCACGAACTCGCTGAACCTGCTGGACAACATGGACGGGCTCACGGCTGGCGTGAGCGCGGTCGCCGCCCTCACCTTCTTCACGATCGCGGCGGCACGGGGCGATCACCTGGTGGCGTCGTTCGCGCTCGCGGTCGCTGGGGCGAGCCTGGGATTCCTGTTCCACAACCGTCCGCCGGCGACGATCTTCCTGGGGGACGCGGGCTCGTTGATGCTCGGGTTCCTCCTGGCGGCTCTCGGCCTGAAGCTCGATCTGGTCGGCGAGAACGGCTTCGTGCGATCCGCGGTCCCGGTGCTGATCCTGGGAGTCCCCCTCTTCGACATGACCCTCGTGATCGTGGACCGCCTGCGCGGGGGCAGGCGGGTGTCCCAGGGGGGCACGGATCACTCGTCCCATCGGCTCTCGGCCCTCGGCCTGTCGAACGGCGCTGTCGTCGGGGTCATCGTGACGACCGAGGTGATCTGTTGCGCCCTTGCGGTGACCCTGCTCGATGTCGGTTTCGGTCCGGCGGTTGCGATCGCGGCATCCACCGGCGTCGGCGCGATCGCCCTGCTCGTCGTGCTGCTCCGGGTTCGGCCCTCGCCCGCGGCCGGACGCGCGGCAACCGACCCGTCCACGCTGACCGGTCCGTTGGAGATCCGGGGGTAGGATTCGCCCGACGGAAAGGACGCGAGCCGTGCAGCAGGAATCCGCTCAGCCGGCGGCGCCGGATCTCCGCGATTACCTCGCGATCGTCCGGTACCGCAAGTGGACGATCCTGCTCATCACGGCTCTCGTCGTGGCATCGGCGTTGTTCTTCTCCCTCCGGCAGACCCCGATCTACGAGAGCGAAACGCGAGTTCTCGTTCGCCCCAGCACTCCGCCTGCCGGCGTTGCGCCGGTGCCGGTCAACCTGGAAACGGAACGAGCGCTCGTCGACTCGGCCGCCGTGGCGTCCCTCGTGCAGGAGAGGCTGGGATCGGAGCGGACGCTCGGTGCGCTCCTCGAGTCACTCGATGTCTCCGTCGAGACGAATACCGAGATCCTCTCGATCCGCGCCTCCGATCCGAACCCCCTCGTCGCACAGCGACTGGCCCAGGGCTTCGCCCAGGCCTACACCACGTTCCGGCGTGAGCACGCGCAGGAGCAATTCCGCGCGCAGTCCGACGAGATCCGTGACCAGATCACCGGCGTCGAGGACGATATCGCCGTCATCGAGGCTGAGATCAGCCAGACGGAGGATCCCGAGGAACAGAACGACCTCTCCGCGGAGCGGGACTCCCTGATCGCCCGCCTCGGCGTCCTCCATCAGGAGATGGAGAGCCTCCGCAGCCTCGCGGCGAGCCAGAGCACCGGCGGGGAGGTCGTCCAGCCCGCCGATCTCCCGACCTCGCCCGCGAGCCCCGATCTGGTCCGCAACGGGCTGCTGGCGCTCGCCGTCGGCCTCGCCCTCGGGATCGGCGTGGCGTTCCTCCGGGAGCGACTGGACGAGCGGCTCCGCGGCAGGGAGGACTTCGAGGCGCAGATCGCCGCCCCGGTGCTGGCGACGGTCCCGCGAGCGCGCGGGAGACGGAGGCGACGCCACCGCGACCTGGTCGAGACCCTGACCGACCCGAAGGGTGGTGCGGCCGAGGCCTACCGGACGCTCCGCACCAACGTCCAGTTCCTTGCACGAACGGGCTCGCTCAGCGTCATCGGGATCGTGAGCCCCGCCGCCGGCGAGGGCAAGACGACGACCTCGGCGAACCTCGCCGTTTCGATCGCCCATACGGGCAAACGCGTTGTGGTCGTCTCCTGTGACCTGCGGAAGCCACGCCTGCACCGGTGCTTCGGTATCCCGAACGACCCGGGCGTCACGAGCGTCATGTCGGGGATGAAGCTGGCGGAGGCGATCCAGAAGCCTGACATCGGGAGCCTCCGCGTGCTCGCGAGTGGACCGACCCCGCCCAATCCGGCGGAGCTGATCGGCTCGGAGGCGATGGAGCAGTTGATCGAGGCGCTCCGGATGTTCGCGGACTTCGTGATCCTGGACACGCCTCCGCTCCTGGCGGTGAGCGACGGGGTCAGCCTGGCGAGCCGCTGCGACGGGGTCCTCATGGTGGCCGATGCCCGGACCACGCCACGCGGCGCCCTGGCGCACGCGCGGGAGCAGCTCGAACAGGTGGGAGCGAACGTGGTGGGCGGCGTCCTCAACAACTTCGATCCCTCCCGGGCCCGGTACTACTCGCACTACCACGGCTCCTACTACGCGTCGTACCGCCCGAGGGAGCGCGGGAACAGGCAACCACAACCACCCGACCCGCAGGACTCGGACCCGGGCCAGATGTGGGGCTAGGTGGGCCGGAGGGCGACCGTGGCCGGCAGCCCGGTCGTCGTGCCCGCTCGGATGAGCCGCCGTCGGAGGTCGCGCCGGTGGGGAAGACGCGTCACCCTGATCTGCCTCGCCGTGCTGGTCGTCGTCATAGGGCTCTCGTGGCTCCCGGCGCGCGCCGCCGCTGATCGCCTCGAGGGGGGACGTGCCGCGATGGTGCGCGGCCTCGAACTCCTCTCGGCCGGCAACGCCGACGGTGCGCAGCGCGCCTTCGCCCTCGCCTCCGAGGAGTTCCTGGCGGCGAGCCGGGAAGCGGAGCACCCGCTCATCAGGCTGGGCGGATCCGTGCCGCTCGCGGGAAGGAGCTACGAGGCGCTCGGGACGCTGGCGAGGATCGGGGGACATACGGCGGCCGCGGGCGCGCGGGTCACGACCGCGCTGGCGGAGATCCCCGGCGGGCTCGGCTCCCTCGCTCCGCGGGGCGGACGGATCCCGGTGGAGGAGATCGGGTCGCTGCTCCCCTCGGTGTCGGCGGCACGGGCGGAGCTCGAGGCCGCCGGTCGCGAGAGCCAAGCGCTGCCGACCTCGTACCTGGTCGGGCCCGTCGAGTCGGCCGCCGACCTCGTTCGTGACGAGGTGGGATCAGCTCTGAGGACGACGCGCTCCGCGGAGGCGCTCCTGCGTGCACTGCCGTCGTTCGTTGGCGCTGAGGGGCCCCGCCGATACTTCGTGGCGGCGCAGTCCCCCGCGGAGCTCCGGGGGACGGGAGGATTCATCGGCAGCTACGCGATCCTGACCGCGAGGGAGGGACGTCTGAAGCTCGGCCCGTTCCGCGAGATCTCGGTCCTGCGCAACGTGTCGGCCGAAGCCGCCCCGGCGCCGTCGGACGCCTTCCGCGAGATCTACGATCGCTTCGGCGGGGCCGGCTTCTGGCGGAACCTGAACATGACCCCGGACGTCCCGACCGCGGCCTCGATGATCGAGGACCTCTACGAGCGCGTGGAGGGCATACCTCTTGACGGGACGGTGTTCGTGAACCCGCAGGCGCTCTCCGAGCTCCTCGAGGCGACCGGTCCCGTGCGCGCTCCGGTCCTCGACCGGACGCTCAGCGCCGAGGGGATCGTCGACTACCTCGCGAACGGCGCGTACGAGGAGTTCGGGTTCCGGGCGGACATCCGGAAGCGCGTCCTCGGGATCGCGGCGACGGGCGTGTTCAGGACGTTCCTCCGGAGCCCCGACCCCGACACCGCGGTCTCATCGATGATCGACGCGGCTTCGGGGGGACACCTCACGCTCCACGCCGCCGACCCCGAGATCCAGTCCGCGTTCGAGACGGCGGGGGTCGCCGGCGAGCTGGGGACGCCCCGCGGGGACTTCTTCGGTCTCTTCACGTCCGACGCCTCCGGCACCAAGGTCGACTACTACGTGCGGCGTGAGATCCGCTACGAGGTGACGCTGGGTGCGAACGGTTCGGCGTCCGTCGAGGCGTCGATCGTATTCCACAACGATGCTCCGGCGGGCGCCGCTCCGAGCTACGTGCTCGGCCCCTACCCCGGGACCGGACTCGCGGTGGGCGAGGAGCTGTCCTTCGCCTCGGTCTACTGCGCCCCCGGTTGCGAGATGACCGGCGCCACCGAGGACGGCGAGCCGGCCGGGATGGAGGTGCACCGGGAGCATGGGTTGCGTTCCCTGCACCGCTACATCCGGGTGGAGCCGCAGGCGTCGCGCACCCTGGACCTGTCGCTGCGGATCCGCCGAGCGTGGGAAGGCGACGACGCCGCGGGCACGTACCGGCTGCACCTCCAGGGGCAGGCCACGATCCGGCCGACGGACGCGACGGTCCTCGTGAGGGTGCCGGAGGGGATGCGGATCGTGGGGACGACCGACTCGATGCGCGTGATCGGCGACGAGGCCGTGTGGCGCGGCACTTCCGGCTCCGAGCTCGACCTCGAGGTGCGATTCCGCAGGCCTCTGGCCGGACGGATCTGGCGAACCCTCTGGGGAGGCTGAGGCTCACGCCGCGACCGTAGGACGGTCGGGCAGTTGACTCGCGGGTCACCTGGGATAGCGTGTGTGCGACCGAGGGCCCCGTCATGGCACCACCGGGAGGAGCCGTGAGGACCGACACCGCTCAGGACGTCTGGCTCCGCCCCGACCCCCTGGAACACCTCGCCGAGCGGATCCGTACGAAGCAAGCCAAAGTTGCTGTCGTCGGTCTCGGCTACGTCGGCCTCCCGTTGCTCGTGTCCGTGGGCAGGAGCGGCTTCTCCGTCATGGGTTTCGATGTCGACAGGGGGCGCGTGGAGAGCCTGCGAGCGGGGCACTCGTTCCTCGTCGATGTCACCGACACGGAGGTCGTCTCTCTCGACGACGCGGAGTTCCGCGAGGACCCTGCCGCTCTGGCGGACGCGGACGTCGTCCTGATCTGCGTGCCCACGCCGCTGACCGACCACACGCCCGATCTGGCGATGGTGAGGGAGGCGGTGGAGACAGTGGGTCGGCATCTCGTTCCGGGACGCTTGGTCGTCTTGGAATCCACGACCTATCCGGGGACGACCGAGGAGGTCGTGGCTCCGATCCTCGAGGGAGCATCGGGCCTCACGGCGGGCAAGGACTTCGCGCTCGCGTACTCTCCGGAGCGCATCGATCCGGGACAGGACCTCCATCCCCTGGATGAGACACCGAAGATCGTCGCCGGTCTGACGGATCGCTGCCGCGACCTGGCGTCCTCCTTTTACTCCCTGGTGATCCAGCTCGTGGTCGTCGTCTCCTCACCGCGAGACGCGGAGATGGCGAAGCTGATCGAGAACACCTTCCGCCAGGTGAACATCGCGCTGGTGAACGAGCTCGCGGTCCTGGCGCGTGACCTGCAGGTCGACATCTGGGAAGCGCTCCGAGCCGCCAGCACGAAGCCCTTCGGCTACATGCCCTTCTGGCCCGGGCCGGGTGTGGGCGGGCACTGCATCGCGATCGATCCCTCGTATCTGTCGTGGCGTGCCGGCCAGCAGACGGGCTACCACATCGGGTTCATCGAGCACGCCAACGAGGTCAACAACCGGATGCCCGCCTACGTCGTGAGCAGGATCGGCGACGCCCTGAACGACGCCGGGAAGCCCGTCCACGGCTCGCGCCTGCTCGCGGTCGGCGTCACGTACAAGCCGGGGGTCGACGACCAGCGTGGGTCCCCGTCGCTCATGGTGATGGAGCGGCTCGCCGCGAAGGGAGCCGTCGTCGCCTATCACGACCCGTTCGTCCCGAG
>DATFGG010000216.1:0-3349 GCA_035249665.1 Actinomycetota bacterium
GATCCGGCCGCGGCGCAGCACCTGTCGAGGCGCGGAGGCCGGGAGGCTCGGCGTGGCGAGCGGCGCCTGCCCGGCCTTCTCGCGGAACAGATCCCTGAGCTCGTTCTCGAAGTCCCCATGATCGATCCGTGGCGTCATCCGTCCTCACCTCTGATCCCTTCGCGGAGCGCCGACGTGGCGCGCGCGGTCAACGACTTCACGGCGGCGACCGAGCACCGCAGCGCATCGGCCGTCTCCCGCTCCGACAAGTCTTCGTAGTAGCGGAGCACCAGCACCGTTCGCTGGCGTGGTGGCAGCGTTCCCAGTCGGCGCCACATGTCCTCCCGTCCGGCGACATCCGGCATCGTGGCTGTCCCGCCGCGAACACTCCGCGCCGCCTCCTTGGACAACCAGTCGCGCTCCACGCGGACGCGGCGGAGCCTCGACGTGTGGAGGTTCACGATCGTGCGCCGCAGGTACGCGTCGAACGCCTCGTGCGCTCGAAGGTGGCCGAACCGCCCCACGCAGCGCACGAACGCGTCGTGCACGAGGTCCTCCGCGTGGGAACGGTCACCCGTCAGCAGGAAGGCGAGGCGGTTCGCCGCCGGAACGTGACGGACGTACAGGTCCGCGAGCTCGCCCTTCGGCTCGGCCACCGTCGTTCCTTCCTGTGACTCGACCAGGATCCGCGCCATGCCTCAAAGACGCACGAGGCGTCCGGAAGGTATCGCGGGATCCTCGGCTCAGTTCTCGTCCGCGAGGTCGAGCTTGTGGAGCCTCGGGCCCACGCAATCGTCGCGGAGGGGCAGCTCGAACGGCTCCCGAGGCTCCTGGTCGAAGTCGAAGAGGTAGCTGAGGTTGAACGCGTCGCGGTCTCGGTGGGTGAGCTGGGAGAGCCCCCAGTTGTCCTCGATGAACCGGAGCACGCTGGAGAACTCGCCGAGCTGCGAGTCGATGTAGCCCGGCTTCGCGTACGGGCTGATCGTGAGCAGCGGGACCCGGAAGCCGAACCCGAAGTCGTCGACCTGTGGCGGCGGCACGTGGTCGTAGAAGCCGCCGTAGTCATCCCACGTGATGAAGATCGCGGTGTCCTTCCAGAATTCGCTCCGCATCACGGCGTTGACGATCTCCGTGGTCCAGTTCTCCCCGTGGCAGAAGCTCCACTCGGGGTGCTCGCTCAGCTCGTAGCGAGGGGTGACCCACGTGACCGGGGCGAGCCGGCCATCCTCGACGTCGGCGACGAAGTTGTCGACCGGGAAGATGTGGCGCTGCCAGATCTCCGGGTTCATCCGCACGCGCTCGATCGCGGAGAACGCCGACCAGACGTAGCCACGTTGATCGTTCCACGCCGCGTAGTAGCCCCACGGGATGCCCGCCCCATCCAGGAGGTCGGCTTCGGTCTGGAAGTCGAAGCACGGCGGCACCCGCTCCACCTGCCCCTCGCTGTCGACCACCTCGACGTAGACCTCCTCGAGGGTGTCGCAGCCCCACGACTTCGCGAGGCCGGTCTCCTGCGTGAAGAGCGTCGCTCGAGCCTGATCCTGGAAGGGGTTGTGGTGCGAGCCGCCCGACTGCGCGGCGATCGTGTACAGGTGGTTCGGGAACGACGGGCCCTGGGCGGATGAGAAGAAGTTGTCCGACAGCGCGAACTCCTCGGCCCATCTCCAGTAGTTGGGGAGGTCCTCGGGTCCCTGCATCTGCGTGTACGCGAAGCGGTCGCTGATGTCGTTCCTGTTGAACCTGTTCATCCGTCCCTCGTTCCAGGACTCGAGTCCGCATTCGTAGCAGTGAGGGATGTCTTCGGGCAGGCGATCCGGCGGGGGGGTGAGCGGTCTCAGGTCATCGCCGTCGTACCCCTCGGTGACACCGTTCACGCCGGGGAACCGGCCGAACAGGTGATCCGTCGTCCGGTTCTCTTTGATCACGTACACCACGTGCTTGATGGGCCAACGCGTATCGAAGGCGGAGGCGTCTGTGCGCTCCGGCCTTCCGGGCGGGAGGAGGTCCGGCGTGTCCCTCGCACGGGGCGGGTCCTGGCAGGTCGCCGCCAGCACGGCCAGGACGAGCAGCGCGCCCACGGCGCGGGCAGATCGCATCGGAGCGAGATGCTAGCCGCTGGTACGATGACCAGCCGGATCGACCCCGTCGAAAAGGACCTCTGACCTGCCATGGAAGCCATACTTCAGGCCGAACCCCGCTCCGAGACCGGGAAGGGCCCGGCGCATCGTCTCCGCGCCAGCGGCCGCGTCCCCGCGGTTCTGTACGGCGCCGGCGTCGATGCCACGCCGATCCACGTGAGCGCCCTCGACCTCCTGCACGTCTTCCACGCGATGGGTCAGGCGAGCGTCCTCGTCGATCTGAAGCTCAACGGGAACGAATACCTGACGATCGCCCGCGAGATCCAACGCGACCTGATCCACAACCGTTTCATCCACATCGATTTCATGGCGGTCAACCGTGACGAGAAGATCACCGTGAGCGTCGAGCTGCACGAGGTCGGCGATTCCGAAGGCGTGCACGCCGGCGGTGTGATCGAGCATCATCTCCGCGAGGTGGAGATCGAGTGCCTTCCGGCGAACGTGCCTCCGCGGGTCGAGTTCGACATCTCCGCGCTGAAGATCGGCGATTCGGTGCGCATCGGTGATCTCGTCCCGCCCGAAGGTGTTGAGTTCCTCACGGACCCCGACACGATGGTCCTCGCAGTCGTGGAGCCCGCGGTCATGGACACGGAGCTCGACCTCGCGGTCGCGGGTGAAGAGGCCCCCGAAGAGGCAGTCGAGGTCGCCGAAGAGGCGGAGGGCGAAGAGGCCGCCGAGGGCGAAGAGGTCGCCGAAGGCGAGGGTGGCGAGGGTGCCGAAGGGACCGGGGCCGAGGGCGGTGGCGAAGGCCCCACCGAGGGGGACGGCGAGAGCTAGCCGATGGCCTGGCTCGTCGCCGGCCTCGGCAACCCGGACGATCGGTACGCGCGGTCGCGCCACAACCTCGGCCGCATGGTCGTCGACGACCTGGCTCGCGAGGAAGGCGAGCGGTTCCGGAAGGTGCGGTTCCTCCCCGTCGAGTCCGCGGAGGTCCGTGTGGCCGACGGACGGGTCATCCTCGCGCGCTCCACGCGATACATGAACGAGTCGGGGCCGTCCTACGCATCGCTGGCGAAGAAGCAGGGGATCGAACCCGCCTATGTGATCGCCGTCCACGACGAGCTGGACATCCCCGCGGGCACGATCCGGATCAAGCAAGGGGGCGGCAACAGCGGCCACAACGGCCTCCGTTCGCTCGACCAGGCCTTCCGCACCCCCGACTACCTGCGCGTGCGCGTGGGGATCGGCCGGCCGCCGGGACGGCAGGACCCATCGGACTTCGTGCTCCAACC
>DATFGG010000217.1:0-9006 GCA_035249665.1 Actinomycetota bacterium
GGGCGTCTGAATGAACTATCGATATCGTTGTGCCGTGCGGAGGGGCTTCTGGTGATCGCGGCAGCCGCAGAAGAGCTCGTCCTTGCCTCGGCGATCATCATCGCGATCGGTTCGATCACATTCGGGATGATCATCAGCTACCGCCGAGACATCCGTGACGAACCTGGGACACGCATCGACGGTGTTCTGAAGCTTCCAACCGATGCGAAGACCTCGAGGAAGGAGGCTCGTCGACGGACGTCGCGGATCCTGTGGAAACAGGTGACCGCGGAGCGGATGAGGAACGCGGATCTCGCGGCCGCCCTCGCGTCTTTCCACGACCAGCTGCACGCATCGAGTCCGATGACGCCGTATCGCTGGGCCGAGCTCCACCGCCAGACTCATCGGGATCTCGACAGGTTCGGGATCCCGGTCGGGGTCTCCATCGAAGAGGAAGAGGCTGATCGCGATCGCCGGGACTGGTGATCCGGGGGGCGATTCCGCCGGCCTCGGTCTCTCGTCATACCGTGACCTGTAGCTTCGACTCGGCGAGCGATCCCGCTCAGATCCGTCCCGCCTGGCCCGGTCTGTTCGGAGCCGTGACCTCATCCGCGCAGAACCAGGGGAGCTCCGGGGGTGGGACTCGAACCCACAACCTACGGATTAACAGTCCGCCGCTCTGCCAATTGAGCTACCCCGGAAGGGCTGGTCATCGATGCTACCCGACCCACACCCGCGTTCACGTCTACGATGCGCCCCGATGGGCTCCGACCCCGTTCGCGATCGCTGGGCAGCCGGCGAGATCGCCTTCGCCGCTTGGCTCTCGCTCGAGAGCCCCGCCGCCGCAGCCGCCGTCGCCTCGGCCGGCTTCGACGCCGTCGTGGTCGACCTCCAGCACGGTCATGCCACGCTCGCAGATCTCCCCGATCTCTCGGCGACCCTCGAGACCTCCCCCGCCGAACCCTTCGTCCGCTCCGCGTGGAACCACCCGGCCGACCTGATGCGCTGTCTCGACATCGGGTTCCGCGGCGTGATCTGCCCGATGGTCGGGTCCCGGGCCGAAGCCGACGCGTTCGTGGCCGCGTGCCGGTACCCGCCGGTCGGGACCCGAAGCTACGGGCCGATCACCGCCGCCTTCGGCCGAGGCCGCGACCACACGAGAGCTGCGGAGGACGCGACCCTCCTCTTCGCGATGATCGAGACGGCCGAGGGCCTCGCGAACCTCCACGAGATCGCGTCGACTCCCGGCCTCGACGGCCTCTTCATCGGGCCGGCCGACCTCAGTCTCGGGATGGGTCTCGACACCTTCGCCGACCTGACCGACCCCGCGTTGCTCGGTGCGCTGGACTCCGTGATCGCCGCCGCTCTCGATCACGGCCTCGTGCCCGGGATCCACGCGCCGTCGTCACCGGACGCCGCCGCGATGGCGCGCCGCGGGTTCCGGTTCGTGTCCTGCGCCGTCGACGAGGATCTCCTCCGCGACGCTGCAGGAAGGGCTCTCCGAGACGCGCGAGGCTCCGGGACACGCGGCCCGGGCGACACCGGGTAGGGTGTCGCCCATGAAGCTTCGATCCCTGCTCCTGCTCATCGCCGGCGTGATGATCGGCCTCAAGGTTGCCGCCAAGCTCCGGGAGGACGATCCCGAGGTTCTCCATGGTCCACAGCGTGGGAGGAGCGAGCAGCGTCCGGCCTTGCGGCTCGTGTCCACCCAGGTTCAGCGGCTCACCGACGCGGCCACGGGCAAGAGCCTGGATGCGATCCGGCGGCTCCGCGGCGAGATCCGCGAGCGGCTCGGCGAGGACGACGCCGCCGCCTGGAACTGATCCACGGCATCCGGCGGCGTCCTGTAGGTCGTATCAACCCCCCAGTGGGCTGACTCCAGCGGGAGAAACCTCGCGGCCGATGCTGTCATGGAGCGACGAGGATCTTCCCCAGGGGATGGGTGGCCCGGCGCTCGGGCCCAACGGGCTCTGAGGACGGGAAGGTGCATGAGGGTGATGGAGCTCATCGCACGGGTGCAGCAGTGGCTGAGCTCCGAGGACGGCGCGACCGCGATCGAGTACGCGTTGATGGTGGCCCTGATCGCGATGGTGATCATCGCGGCGGTCGTGTTCCTCGGACAGACGACGGACCAGACGTTCCTGAACGTCGGTTCGGCCGTCTCAGCGAGCTAGTCGGATATCGAAGCGCCAGGGGATCTCGACCTCGTCGGGCTCAGCCTCGCACGACCAGGCATCGGACGAGCGCGTCGTTGAACGCCCTGGCGTCCTTGCGGTTCTCGAGCTCGAACGCCATACCCGAGCCATCCACACCGATGATCTCGAACTGGTGCGCTGCCGCAAGCCTCAGGGACCTCCGAGTCCTCGACTCGACGCGGATCTCGTCCAGGCGCATCGCGCGCCAGGCTCCGCGTGAGTGGAAGGCGGATCGCGGTGCGTGGAGGAGCCGGCGATCCGACACTGCGATCAGCGCCGCCCCGATCGACGATCGCGTGCCCGAGACATAGGCGGCGCACAGGACCCGCTCCCCCGGTTCGAGTGGCGCGATCGCTCCGACCTTGGCGATGAGAGAAACCATCCGTTCGAGCGCGCGAGCATGCGCTCCTCCTCACCCGGGGAATCGGCCTCGCGATGGCCCCGCTTGACCGTGCAGAGTACGGAGCCCAACCCGCTCAAGCTCTCCGATATACATGCCGATGTCGTTGTGGTACAAGTGCGTTGCTCGACCGGCCGGCGGAGGGGCTGCCGGGATCGTTGGGCAACTTGGTGTTCGGAAAGGCAGGCGTTGGGAGGATGGGACTCTACGCTGCGATGAAGGAGCGGTTGGCTTCGGAGGAGGGAGCCACCGCGGTCGAGTACGCCCTCATGATCGCATTGATCGCTCTCGTGATCGTGGTGGCCGTGACGTTCCTCGGCCAGGAAACGAACTCCGTCTACGAGAACGGCGAGCTGATCACCGCCCTCACCTGATCGCTACCGCGCGCGGGCTACTCGAGGTAGTCGCGCAGGCGCTGCGACCGTGAGGGGTGCCGGAGCTTCGAGAGCGTCTTCGATTCGATCTGGCGGATACGCTCCCGCGTGACGCCGAACTCCCGACCGACCTCCTCGAGGGTTCGGGGATGGCCGTCGGCCAGACCGAACCGGAGCTCGATCACCTTCTTCTCACGCTCCGACAGCGTGTGGAGGACCGAGCCGAGTTGCTCCTGCAGCAGGATGAACGACGCCGCGTCCACGGGGACCACGGCGTCGGAGTCCTCGATGAAGTCGCCGAGGTGAGAGTCCTCCTCCTCGCCGATCGGAGTCTCCAGGGACACCGGCTCCTGAGACACCTTCTGGATCTCGCGGACCTTCTCCGCGCCGATCCCCATGACCTTCCCGATCTCCTCGGGCGTCGGTTCGCGACCGAGGTCCTGCAGCAGCTGCCGCTGCACCCGCACGAGCTTGTTGATCGTCTCGACCATGTGCACGGGGATCCGGATCGTCCGGGCCTGGTCCGCGATCGCGCGCGTGATCGCCTGGCGGATCCACCACGTGGCATACGTCGAGAACTTGAAGCCCTTCGAGTGGTCGAACTTCTCCACGGCGCGGATCAGGCCCAGGTTCCCCTCCTGGATCAGGTCGAGGAACAGCATCCCCCGGCCCACGTAGCGCTTCGCGATCGAGACCACGAGCCGGAGGTTCGCTTCGATCAGCTTCCGCTTCGCGAGCTGGCCGTCCCGCTCCACCCGGTGGAGGTAGGAGATGAGATCGTGGTCCGTCTTGGGCCGGTAGGACTTCTTCTGAGCGAGCGGGTCCCGGCCGATCCCCTCCACCTTGCCGAACGCCGTGACCTGGTGGTCCCAGATCTCCCAGACCCGCGTGGTGGCGATCCGGAACCGCTTCGGGTCGGGCTTGCCCTCGCTCGCGATCTGGGCCTGGAGCTCGGTGCAGAGCTCCCCGGCCTCGATCCGGCGGGCCAGGTCGACCTCCTGGGGCGCGTTCAGCAGGGGGACCTTCCCGATCTCCTTCAGGTACATGCGGACCGGATCGTTCGTTGGCGCCTTGAGCGCGTCCACCTCGATCCGGATCTGCGTCACCGCATCCGTGTCGTCACCGGGGAGCTCGATGATCTCGATGCCCTCGGTGTTGAGATGGTCCGTCAGCTGCGCGAGGACGTCCTCGACCTGATCGGGTGTGATCTCGGGAAGCGCCTCGAAGACGTCGCCGGAAGTGACGAAACCGCGTTCCCGGCCGAGCACGACGAGCTGTTCCTTGACCTCGTCGAGGCTCTGCGTGTCAGTCGTTGGTTCGCGGGCCGCGCTCAAGGGGGGTCTTCCAGCTGCGTCGGGAGCACGGAGGACAGTGTACGGAACCCACGGCGGCGCCGACCCGGATCGAGCGACGCGCTATCCGGCGTCGAGGAGTCCCTGTCGGATCCTGCGGAGATCACCGTCGATCGCCACCAACTCGTGGAAGAGTTCGTCGTAGCCAGCTTCCGTCTGCGGATTCAGCTTCTGCAACCGGATGCGCAACTCATCGCTCTTCGCCTTCAATACGAACTCCTGCAGTCGCGCGAGCACGTGCGACGCGTACTCGCGCGTCGGCTCGCCCTCGATCGGCTCCACGGCGAGCGCGCTCACCGCCGATGCGATCTTGGGGTCCTCGGACCCGGCCAGCGCACTCACGTCGCCGGCGTTCTCGCGAAGACCGGTGAGCACCGCTCGCCCGCCGGGTGTCCGCACGTGATCGTCGGTGAGCTGCGGCGCGAACTCATCGAAGATCGCGCGATCGCGGACCAAGAGGCGCAGCATCTCCCGCTCGACGCGGTCCCGCGCGGACAGCCGCTTCAGCGTCTTCGCGACCTGCTCGGGATGACCGCCCAGCCGCCGATCGAGCGCCGTCCGCACGGAGTCCTCCGAGACCCCGGTGAGGTCCGCCAGCAGATGCCCGTACTCGCTCCGACGGACCGGATCCGTCAGCTCCTGGAGGATCGGCAGGGCGCTCGCGACAGCCGCCGACTGTCCCTCGACGTTGGACAGGTCGTGACGCTCCACGGTCCGCCTGACCATGTACTCCACCAGCGGGCGAGCGCTCTTGGCCGCCTCCCTGACCTCGTCCGGGCCGTGCTTCGCGACGAACTCGGCCGGGTCCAGGCCCTCCGGCATGATCATCACGACGGCCTGGACCGGGTACTGCTCCTGGTAGCCGAACGCCCGCTCCGCGGCACGCGCCCCGGCCTCGTCGGAGTCGAACGCCAGGACGGCCTGTTGCGCGAACCGCGAGAGCAGCCGGAAATGCCCCTCCCCGAGGGCGGTGCCGCACGTAGCGACCGCGTTCTCGATGCCCGCCTGCGCGAGCCGGATCACGTCCGTGTAGCCCTCGACGACGAACACCTGCCCGGACCTCGCCACCGCCTGCCGGGCCTTGTGGAGGTTGTAGAGGATCTCGCCCTTCTTGTAGATAGGTGTCTCCGCGGTGTTCAGGTACTTGGCCTGTTCGGCAGCGCGCGCATCGCTCGGCAGCACCCGGGCCCCGAAGCCCAGGTAGCGACCCTGGAGGTCTTGGACCGGGAACGTCAGGCGCGCACGGAATCGGTCCCGGACCACGCCGTCCTCGCCCTTCGTGGCGAGCCCTGCCTCGAGCAACGCATCGGGACCGAGGTCCTGCGCGAGTCGCCGGAGCAAGAAGTCCGGGTAGCCCGGCGCGTAGCCGATCCCGAACGCCTCGATCGACTCCGTCGACAGGCCGCGCTCCTTCACATAGGCGCGCGCGTCCTCCGCCTCCCTTCCGTCGAGCAGCATCCCGTGGTAGAGCTTCGCGGCCTCCTCGTTCGCGTGGAACAGGGCGTTCCGCCGCGCCGCCGCGCGCCGCTCGGCCGCCGAGTCGCCTTCGTAGCGCAACGTGACGCCGGCTTGCTGCGCCAGCCGCTCGATCGCCTCCACGTAGGAAAGGCTCTCCAACTGGCGTAGGAACTTGATCGCATCGCCGCCCTCACCGCAGCCGAAGCAATAGAAGACGCCCTTGGCGGGCGAGACGCTGAACGACGCGGTCTTCTCCTGATGGAAGGGACACAGTCCCGAGAGGGAGTCGTGCCCTGTCTTCTTCAGCGTGAGGTACTGCGAGACGAGCGCGACGATGTCCGTGCGCTCCTTGACGGCGTCGATGTCCTCCTGCCGGATCCTGCTCATGCTCTCTTGGCCATGCCCTACCCCTGGTCGTGCAGCCACCCACGGGGAAGGAACAGTTGTTCGTACGTCCGGATCGCGTACCGGTCCGTCATGCCGGAGATGTAGTCGGCCACGCGGACCGGCAGATCGCCCGGCGCCCGATGGTACTCCTCGGGAAGGTCCTCGGGGTGATCCAGGAAGTGCTGGAACAGCTCCCGGATGAGTCGCGTGGCCCGTGCGTGCTCCCCCTGGGTGTCCTCTCGGAGGTAGACCTGCTCGAACATGAAGTCCCGGAGCCCGTCAAGCGCGGCGAAGACCGGCTTCGTGAGCTGCACCTCCGGCTGGTCCTCGCTCGCCGAGACGAGATCCGTGACGAGCGTGTTGATGCGAGCGGAGTGCGTCGCGCCAAGGACCTTCATCGGCCCAGCCGGGAGCTCCGCCTCCGTCAGGACGCCGGCCCGGAGCGCGTCGTCCACGTCGTGATTCAGGTACGCGATCCGGTCGGCGAACCGCACGATCTGCGCCTCGAGCGTGGAGGGCGGCGGCATCGACCAGGGGTGGTTCACGATCCCGTCGCGCACCTCCCACGTGAGGTTCAGGCCCTCGCCGTCGTTCTCGAGGTGGTCGACGACCCGGAGCGACTGCTCCGAATGCCGGAACGGCCGTCCGAGGAACGGGGTCAGCGCCTGCTCCCCCAGGTGCCCGAACGGCGTGTGCCCGAGGTCGTGCCCCAAGGCGATCGCCTCCGCGAGGTCCTCGTTGAGCCGGAGCGCGCGGGCAGCCGTCCGAGCGATCTGTGAGACATCGAGCGTGTGCGTGAGCCGCACCCGGTAATGGTCGCCCTGCGGCGAGAGGAACACCTGCGTCTTGTGCTTCAGGCGCCGGAACGCTTTGGCGTGCACGATCCGGTCGCGGTCGCGCTGATAGACCGTGCGGAGGTCGTCATGCGGCTCGTCGCGCTCCCGTCCCTTCGTGGCCGACGCGAGCTGGGCGCGCTCGGCGAGCACCTGTCGTTCGATCTCCTCGGTTCGCTCACGGGGGGTCGTCACGGCCCCATGGTAGCCGTGGCGAAGGACAGGTCATCCACCGCAGCGGCGTCTCCGATGTTTGCGCGATGAGTGCCACGGGGTAGACCGTCCGCGACGAGACAGAGACAGAGAAGGAGCGTTGGGATGGCAGTCGTGAAGAAAGCAGTCCGAGCCGGAGCGAAGGCGGGGAAGAAGGTGCTCGCGACGGATGCGGCGCAGAGCGTGGTCGGGACCGTCGTCGACAGGCTCGAGCGCCTCGTCGTCGACAACGCGGACGACGTTGCGGACACCGTCAAGGCCCGTGCCGCGAAGGCCGGCGGCCGCTCACCGAGGAAGTCGACCGGTCGCAAGAAGACCACCGCGAGGAAGACCCCCACGCGGAAGAAGACGACGGCCCGGAAATCGGCAGGTCGCAAGAAGACCACCGCGCGGGAGGCGCCGGGGCGGAAGAAGACAGCGACGAGGAAGACCGCCGGGCGGAAGAAAACCTCTACGGGGAAGCCGGCGAGCCGCAAGAAGACATCAGCTCGGAAGCGGTGATCGGGGGCTAGTCGCCGAACACCCGGTAGTAGAGGTACGCGAACGTCTCGCGGAGGTACCCCTCGGATCGCGTCTCCTGGGACGTGGCCGCGGACTGCCAAGTCGCCGAGGCGTGACCGTCGATCCCCAGGTCCCCCGCCATCCGCTCCACGCGGGCGTTGTGCCACGGATCCGACACGAGGAACGCCGAGCGCATCCCGCCATCGCGCAGCACGGGCACCGCGGCCTCCAGCGACTCGAACGTCGTGTGCCCTCGCGGCACGGGGATGATGGCTTCCGCCGGCACGCCGTGTTCCATCAGGTACACCCTGCCCGCCTCGGCCTCGGTGGACCGGTCACCGGGCTGCCCCCCTCCGAGGACGAGCACCCGCTCTGCCCGTCCCTGCTCGTAGAGGAGCGCGGCGTGGTCCAGGCGCCCGGCGAACACCGGTGAAGGCTTCCCGTCGTACTGTGCCGCGCCGAGCACAACGATCGCATCCGCTCGATCGATCTCCGACGCGTCGTCATGGTGGGCGGCACGCCACACCACGATCGCGCATCCGGTGACGAAACCTACCGACAGCAGGACGACGAACGCGACGGTGGCCAGGACCGGGTGCCGACGGAGAACCCTCACCGGCCAAGGCTAGCAACGCATCCTCGAAGGCTAGTCCGTGCACAGGATCCTCACCTTGGCTGTGAACGCCACCGTCTCCCCCGCGTCGACGATCCGCCGTTCCACCTCCGATCGGGCACCGCCCACGGCGCCGATGACATAGCCGTCCTTCGCCGTGCCCGGCAGGCCTTCGAAGCACTCGGCCGGAGCGACCACCAGCGCGGTCCCCAGCGGCTCCAGCAGCCGTTGGGTCAGGGCATCAAGTTCGTTGGGATCTGCCGCTACGTCGACGACGGCGATCCACGTCTCCCCTCCCGCGGAAGGGGAGGCAGGGGGTGGGGAAACGGACGTCGTCGCCGTAGTGGCCGACGACGTCGTCGGGTTCCCCCCACCTCCCGGATCGTCGGCGCAACCCGTCGGAGTCAGCAGGAGCGCGGAACCCACCGCGATCAGCGTCGCCCGCATCTTCGGCCCCCTCACGGCGTCACGATCCAGCTGTTCGAAGTGTAGGCGGGAAGCGTGACGCGGAATTGGGCGATCGCGGCGCTCGCATCCGCGTCGTCCGGAAGATGCAGCATCGCTCCGAAGACGCCGGGACGGATCGCGAGAGGCGCATCCCCGCTGTTCACCACCTCCACGACGGACGCCGGGTAGGCTCGCCCGATCAGTCTCGCCACGGCCTCGGCTTCGGCTTCGGTCGGGAAGTCACCGACGATCAC
>DATFGG010000218.1:0-3893 GCA_035249665.1 Actinomycetota bacterium
CGTCGTGGACGAACGGACGAAGGAGGCGTTCTCGGGTGAGCCCGATGAGCTCGAGGCCTACTTCTACGGCTGGAGCGTGTTCGACTGCCTGCCGTCCGGGATGTTCGAGCAGCCGTCGGCGGGAACGGGAACGGCGATGCGTCCCGACACCCTCGAGCGATATGCGTCCGAGGCCGGCTTCGCGGGCTTCGAGGTACTCCCGATCGAGCACGACACGTTCCGGTTGTACCTGCTCCGGCCGTAGGCTCGAGAGCTCGGAGACCGCCGACGAGAAGGTTCCATGGGGACCTGGGGGCTCGATCCCGCTTGTGATCAGGATGTGAGCGCTACGGGCATGCAGGTGGAGACCCCTGGTCGATCACGATGATGTCTGGGAACTCCGCGGGTCCAGGTGCCGACGACACGTGACTCGAAGGGGGTGGGTCGATGGAGATGTCGTCGCCGTACTGGCTGAACGTGTGTCGCTCCTCAACCGTTTGGTTGAGGTCAGGGAGTTCATAGCGGAGCACCAGAGAGACGAGGTAGCCATCGTCGATGCGTGCTTCCCCCCCGATCGCAGCTTCTCCACTCGTGCTGAAGATGAAGGCGCCGCCGACGCGTCTCACATCTTCTGCTTCGCGGATCGCTGCCAATGCGGGCACGGCCACGTCGAGCGTCACCACGCAGGGACTCTCCACCTGCAGGAACCGGTCGGGCTCGTCGGGCTCGGAGAAGTATTGGTCCTTCCCGATGAAGATGGACTCCTCCGAGAATGGAAGAACCAAGCGGACACGATCTGGTGCAACGTACTCAACCTGGGCCTCGTGGTCCTCGCCCTCGTAGGTAGCCACGGTGTCGATATGGAGGCTGGAAGCTCCGAGAGTGCGCTCGACCGCGTTGATGAGGGTGGTCTTCGCCTCACGTCCGACTCCCTGGCTACAAGAGAGGAACGCGACACCAACCGAGACCATGACGACCCAGCGCGTTCCTCTCATGTCGACATCATCGGTTGCGGACGCGTGTCACACGAGAGCGATCTCCCTTCGGCTTTCCTCCACGACTCGAACAACGACACCTCACGAGCCCGAGCCTTCCACCACCACGACGTCGCCGGCGGCCAGGCCGAGCATGAGCGCCGCGTTCCCACGGTTGACCACGATCGCGAGGTGACCATCGGAATCGACGATCAAGCCCGGCTCGCGCTCCGGGAGCTCGGCGAACGTGCCTGCGCGCGGCAGTCGACGGCCATTCACGACGAGGACGTTGCCCTCGGCGACACCGGCGGCATCCAGGTCGAGCTCGGTCGCGTTCAGCTGGACGTTCCCGAACCCGTCGGTCGCGGTGACGCGGGCGCCCACGGCGCCGGCGGCCACCATCGGCCCGGGAACGTCGAGCCGTTCGAGCGAAGCGGCATCCAGAGCGGGTCCGAGGTCGCCGAGCCGCGTACCGGCAGCGAGATGCGCCGCCGCCGGTGCGAAGACGTCCCTCCCGTGGAACGTGCGCGAGACCGGCGCGAGGAGGACGTCGGGGCTCCGGATCTCCACCGCGTCCGTGACTCCCCCGAGCGCATCCCACGCGAGGGACAGCACGCCGTTGTCGGGACCGACGAGGAGCGGAGAACCCGCCGCGACCGCCACCGCCCGCCTGTTCGATCCGACCCCGGGATCGACGACCGCCACGTAGACCGCATCCGTCGGCATGTACGGGACGGCGCGGGAGAGCTCGACGGCTCCTCGGAGCACGTTCTGACGTGGAACGGAATGCGAGAGGTCGATGACTCGGGCATCCGGCGCGATCCGCGCCATCACGCCGTGACAGATGCCCACGAACGCGTCGCTCCGCCCGTAGTCGGTCAAGAAGACGATCGGGCGACTCATGCGTCCACCGGAAGATAGCGCTCGAGCCACTTGATGATCTCCGTGCTCGCGATCCCCGCCTGGTTGCCGGTGAGGATGTCCGTCCCGTGATCCCCCGTCGTGAGGATCATCGGGCGCTTGGGCTGCAGCGTCTCGGCGTACAACGTGTCCACGGCCTCGGCCGCGATCGTGTCCTCGTGCCCGGCGAGGAAGAGCTTCGCCGCCGTCACCTGTGCGAGGACCTCGCGGCTCGCCTCCAGCCCTTCGAAGCCGATCGGCGCCGAGAGCGTGACGAGCGCGTCGATGTCCTGGCCCTCCTTGGAGGCTGCCACCAACGAGGCCGTCCCACCCATGCTCGCCCCGACGAGCCCGATCCGGGTCGCGCCCTCGTCGCGGAGCGCCGCGACGGCTCCCTCGACGTCTTGCCAGATCGCGGAGATCGTCTTCTCTCCCTGCGAGCACCCGGCGTCCCCGCCCGGGCAGTAGCCGCGGAAGTTGAACGTCAGGACGCGGTACCCCCGCTGCCCGAGCCGCTCCGCGAACGCGAACCACGCGCGCTGGTCGGAGGGGAACATGTGCGCGAGGACGATGCCGGCAGAGCCCTCGCCGGAACCGAAGAGTCTCCCAGACAGCATGACGCCGTCCGATGCCGGGAACGTGATCTCATGCGACCCGGCCGTGGAGCCGAGGGGTTCGTCGGCGTCGCACGACGCGAGGATCGAGCAGAGCGTGGCCAGGACGACGACCTTTCGGCGCTTCGGCGTCCGCACGCCGAGCCTCCCGTCGCTACTTGCCCAGCTTCAGGCGCTGGTGCCGGGTGCGCTTGAGCAGCTTCTTGTGCTTCTTCTTGCGCATCTTCTTCCGGCGCTTCTTCACGAGGGACGGCAACGAACCACGCCTTTCATTCGGTTCCGAAGAGGTTCCGGAGGTCGATCCGCTTCGCTCGGAAGCTCTCCTCCAGGCGGACGGAACCCAGTCTAAGCGCTTTGGGCGCCTCTGCCACGGGTGAGATCAGCCGGAGCCCGCCGTTGCCCGAGACCGGCTCGAGGTAGCCGACGCCGGTGAAACCCCCCTCGCCGTCCGACAGACCCACCAACAGCCGGTCGAGCTGCGAGAGGTCGAACAGCGGCGGCAGGCTCGGCATGAACACCGTCGGGCGGACGCGGAAGCGCTGGAGCGGCTGCGCGAAATAGCGGCGCATCGACTCCTCGCGCTGCGCCATCCGCTCGTCCACCGTCGTGGGGACCACCGCGGGATGGATCCCCAGACGGACGACCTCGACACCGAAGAAGCGCTCCACCACGCCCACGATCGGCTCGAGCTCCTCCCCACGCTGCAGCGCGACCACCAGATCGGGCTCGAGCGTGTCCACCTTGTAGTACTTCACGAGCTGCCCTCGGATCCCCGAGACCTCCCCACCCGTGTCGACGACGACGAGCTCTGCGCCCTCGTCGTGCGCCCGCTCGCGGAGGCGCGAGAGCGCACCCACGAGCGGCAGCAGGTGGTCCTGCGGCGACGTCGATCCCACGAACCCGATCGCGTCGGCTCGGGCCATGCGATCGTGCGTGAGGTCGTCGGGCTCCCGGATGTGTTTGAGCCCGACCGTGCCGGGCGGGCCCACCGTCTTCTGGGAGACGTCGGCGTCGAGGTAGGCGACGGAGCGACCGAGCGTGAGCGCGTACGCGGCGGTGGCGCGCGCCATCGAGCTCTTCCCGGAGTCGAGCCCGCCCACGAACAGCACGGCCCGCGCCCCTCGCGCGGCCCGGTCGACGAGCCGGTCGTGCTCGTTCATCACGCCCTCCGCCCCTTCGCGGAGGTTCGGCCTCGAGCGTGTCGGAGCCCAGCACGGTGCCGGCGTCAGCCGGCCTCGGTGTAGCGCCCCCTCAGGTAGTCGTGGACGTCTTCCTCGCGGAAGCGATAGCCCCTGCCCACGCGGAGCGAGGGCATCTCGCCGGTCTTGATCAGTCGGTAGACGGTCATCCTGGACACACGCATCAGATCCGCGACCTCGTTCGCGGTCAGCAGCCGAGCCTCGGTGAAGGGTTCTGGCATCACCAT
>DATFGG010000219.1:0-2568 GCA_035249665.1 Actinomycetota bacterium
ATGGATCTGACCGTGCTCCACCTCGCGATCCCGTCCATCAGCGCAGACCTGCAGCCGAGCAGCACGCAGCTGCTGTGGATCATCGACATCTACGGGTTCGTCGTCGCCGGGTCGCTGATCACGATGGGCACGCTCGGCGACCGGATCGGCCGGCGCCGCCTCCTGATGATCGGGGCCGCGGCGTTCGGCGCCGCCTCCGTGCTCGCCGCGCTGTCCACGAGCGCCGAGATGTTGATCGGTACGAGGGCGCTCCTGGGGGTCGCGGGGGCCACGATCGCGCCCTCGACGCTCTCGTTGATCCGGAACATGTTCCTCGACCCGGACCAACGGACGAGAGCGGTCGCCGTGTGGATCACGAGCTTCTCCGTTGGGGCGGCGGTCGGGCCGCTGCTCGGCGGGCTCGTGCTCGAGTTCTTCTGGTGGGGTGCCGCGTTCCTGATCAACGTCCCTGTGATGCTGCTCCTGCTGATCCTCGGACCGAGGCTCCTGCCCGAATTCAAGGACCCCGCCGCGGGGAGACTGGACATCCGGAGCGCCGCGCTGTGCCTCGCCGCGATCCTGGCCGTGATCTACGGCCTCAAGCAGTTCGCGCAGGAGGGGATCGGATGGCTCGCCGTGGCGTCGCTCGCGCTCGGCCTGGCGATCGGCGGGGCGTTCGTCCGTCGGCAGCGACAGCTGGACGATCCGCTGATCGATCTCGGCCTGTTCCGGATCCCCACCTTCACCTCGTCGTTGTTCCTCTACGGGTTCGGGATCCTGCTCGTGTTCGGTGGATTCCTGTTCGTGCCGCAGTATCTCCAGCTGGTGCTGGGCCTATCGCCGTTGGAAGCCGGGCTCTGGACGCTCCCATGGGCGCTCGCGTTCGTCGTCGGCTCCCAGCTGACCCCGAAACTCGCGCAGCGGTTCGCTCCGACGACGATCATGGCCGCCGGACTCGCCCTCGCGGCCCTGGGGTTCGTCGTCTTCACGCAGGTCGACACGACGTCCGGGTTCGCGATGATCGTGACCGGCTCGGTCGCGTTCTCCCTCGGTACTGCCCCCGTCTTCACGCTGACGAACGACCTGATCATCGGGTCGGCCCCCGCCGAACGAGCCGGCGCCGCCGCCGGGATCTCGGAGACCACGGCCGAGCTCGGTGGGGCGCTCGGGATCGCGTTCTTCGGCAGCATCGGTGTCGCGTTCTATCGGAGCGGTGTGGCCGAAGGGATCCCGGCCGGGATCCCGGCGGGAAGCGCGGCGGTCGCTCAGGACACGCTCGGCGGTGCGGTCGAGGTGGCGGGGCAGCTTCCCGCCGGGCTCGGCGCTCCACTCCTCGAGGCCGCGAACGGCGCGTTCCTCAGCGGGATGCACATCGTCGCAGTGATCAGCGTCGTCGGAACCCTTGCCCTCGCGGCGTTCACCGCCACCGTCCTCCGCGGGCGGGCCGAAGCCGTATCCGGCGAACCGTAGGGAGGCTGCTCCACGCCGAAGCGACGGTCGTGCGGCCGGCTACGTTGAGGAGCTCGTTCGCGGCGACCGAGACTCGAACTCGTCGCAGATGTCTTCCGCGTGGATCACGCCGCGGACGAAACGGCACCCGCCGATCGCGAGGCGGGGGAACATGAACTTGCACTCATGGCAGCTGAACTTCGGGTTGTCGGCTCGCCGGTAATTTGCGGCCGCCTTCGAAAGTCCCTGGATCGCCGGCATGTTCGAACCTTCACTTCAGCGGATCTCTCAGCATACGGTTCCACCGGATGTCGTGCTCGAGTTTAGTTCGGTGCTCCGCCGTCCGAGGACCCCTGATCAGCCTCGCCGCGGGCTCCAGCGTGCTGCGCCCGCTCGTAGGCATCGAGTACCTCCCTGTACTGCCGCCGTTTCACCTCCGGGATGATATGGAGGAACACGACCACGACGACGCCGGTCCACAGCGCATACCCCAACGTGTAGAGCAGGTCGCCGAAGAATGCGCGAAGAATGCGAGGGGTTCAGACGTGAATGACGCCCTCAGGGCGTATCCGGCGACATAGGACAGCGAGCCGATCACGAGCGAGAGCCAGATGATCCACTGCTGGACACGTTTCCCGGACGCGATGCCCTTCACCTCCTTCAGGTTCTCGCCGACCCACGTCAACATCACCTGGCGTTCCTGCTCTCCGAGTCGAGAGAAGGCGTCGTTCATCCATCGATGACCGACCCATGTCGCGCGAGTCGGCACCTGCGCTTGCACGACTCCGCGTTTCGTGGTCCGCTCGACACCGTCGCCCGGCGTCGGCCGAGTGATGAGGATCGGACATGAGCCTTGCATCGCCCGAGGATCGCGAGAGCGGGACGCGGCGTCCCGGCGCGGCACGGTGGGCGCTGGTCGTCGGGATCGCACTCGTCATCCTGGTCGGGGTCGCGACCGGGGCCTACTTCATCGGTCGATCCGACCGGACACCCCCAGCAGCGGCTTCTCCATCGGACGAGCCTTCCCCCACCCCGACGCCCACCTCGAGTCCGTCACCTGAGCCGGCGTCGATCTTCGAGGCGGTGTGGCCCGCCGCAGCCACCGAGGACGTGAAGACAGAACTCCTGAAGCGCTGCAAG
>DATFGG010000220.1:0-6808 GCA_035249665.1 Actinomycetota bacterium
CGAGGACGATCCTCGCGCCCGAGGAGCCGATCGGATGTCCGAGGGCGATCGCTCCCCCGTTCACGTTCACGATCTCGTCGTCGACGCCGAGCAGCTGGGCGGAGTGGATCGGCACCGAGGCGAAGGCCTCGTTGATCTCGACGAGACCGAGGTCCGAGGCCGCGAGACCAGACTTCTTCAGCGCGCGCTCCAGTGCCATCGCCGGGACCGTCTGGAGAGACGGATAGCGATCGGACGACATGCCGTAGGCCACGATCTCTGCGAGCGGCGTCACTCCAAGCTCTTCTGCGCGCTCGGCGCTCATCACCACGACCGCGCTGGCGCCGTCGGAGATCTGGGAGGCGTTCCCTGCGGTGATCGTGCCGTCGGTACGGAAGGCGGGCCGCAAACCCGCGAGCGACTCCGGCGACGTGTCGGGGCGGATCCCCTCGTCGCGCTCGACCGTCAACGCGGCTCCCCGACGCTGCGGGACCTCGACGGGCACGACCTCCTCCGCCATCCTCCCGGACTCCCATGCCGCGTGCGCGCGCCGGTGCGAGCGTGCCGCCCACGCATCCTGCGCCTCGCGGGTCAGCCCGAGCTCCACCCCGACCTCGTCCGCGCCCTCACCCATGTGGTGATCGAGGAACGACGACCAGAGGCCGTCGTGGATCATCGAGTCGATCAACTCCGTGTCCCCGAGTCGCACGCCTTCCCGAGCCCTCGGGAGGACGAACGGCGCGTTCGTCATCGACTCCATCCCTCCGGCGACGGCCACCTCGATCTCGCCCGCCCGGATCATCTGATCGGCCATCGCGATCGCCGACATCCCCGACAGACAGACCTTGTTGACCGTGATCGCCGGGACGTCCTTGGGCAGACCGCCTCCGATCGACGCCTGGAGCGACGTGATCTGGCCGGCTCCGGCCTGGAGGACGTGACCCAGGATCGCGTAGTCGACCTGCTCGCCGGCGATGCCGGCGCGCTCGACGGCGGCACGGATCGCGTGCGCCCCGAGCTCGGCCGCTCGGAGCTCCGAGAACGCGCCGCGGAACTTCCCGGTCGGCGTCCGCGCGCCCGCGACGATCACGGATCGGGTGGACGGGCTCACGGATCGAGTCTACGGCGGCGGGCCGTGGACGTGGCCACGGTCGACCGAACGGGGTCGAGGATCAGGCGCGGGCGGCGAGTGCCTCGTGGATCACCACGAGGATCTCGTCGCGGATGAGCTCGTCCCGCTCCACGAGCGCCTGCACCAGGGCCGAGTGGACGTCGCGGTTCTCCGCGAGCACCTCCAGCACCCGCTCCTTCTGCGCCGTGAGGATGTCCTCGACGCTCTGCTTGCCACGTTCGTCGGCCAGGACCTTGGCCACGAGGTTCGCGCCGCCGATCGGGCCGTGCGAGACGGCATCGAACGAGATCAGAGAGCCGGCCATGCCGAACGATCCGACCATCTGAGCCGCCAGCTGGGTGGCCATCATCAGGTCGCTCGCGGGGCCGGTTCCCGACTCTCCGATGACCAACTCCTCGGCGGCGAGCCCGCCGAGCGCGATCGCGATGCCGGACTCGATCTCGGTCCTGCTCCGCGTGAACCGTTCCTCCTCGTCGCCGTGCGCGAGCAGCCCGAGAGATCCGCGGCGCTTGATGATCGAGAGGACCTCGAGACGGCGGTTCTGCCCGAGGAAGTGGGCGACGACCGCGTGCCCGGCCTCGTGCACCGCCACCGAGCGACGATCGTTCTCCGTGTACGTCACAGCCTGCTTCAGGCCGATCTCCTCGGCGAACTTCGCCTCCATCACATCGTCGAAGTTCATCTCGCGGCGGCCGTCGCGCAACGCGACGAGCAGGGACTCGTCGAACAGGTGCTCGATCATCACCGGCGTGTACGCGAAGCACTCGTGCGCGATCCGCGATCGAACCTCCGGATCGTCCAGCTGCTCGTGGTGCTTCTTCCGCCCGAGGAAGTAGTCGATCAGGTCTTCCCGCTCGCTCTGCGTCGGCAGATCGAAGTAGAGCCGCCGATCGAATCGCCCCGGCCGCATCAGCGCCGGGTCGAGCACCTCGGCCCGGTTCGTGGCGGCGATCAGCAGCAGGTTGTGGTATTCGGGCCCGAGCATCTTGAACTGCCAGTTCGTCGGGAGGTAGCCGTTCAGCCATGCGAGGAACTTGCCGCGGATCCGCGTCCGGAGTCGCGGCTGATCGAAGGACTGCATCTGGATCAGCAGCTCGTTCACCATCCCGCTCTCGGCCGCGCCGATGAAACGCTCCACGCTCCGGTCCATGGGAGCCGGAGCGGGAACCGCCGAGCTCATGCGATCCCTCGATCCAGCGATCGCGTCGATCTCCTCGATGAAGCCGATCGCGCCCCCTTCCTTGCGCGCGGCCTTCCGGAGCGCCTTGAAGAACGACCGGATGCGATAGGCGGTCATGCCCTGGAACATCGACACCATCGACGACGCCGAGATGAACAGGAACGGAACCCCCGCCTGCTTCGCCATCGCCTTCGCGAGATAGGTCTTGCCCGTTCCGGGCGGACCCTCGAACAGGATCCCCCTGCGGGGGGTTCCGCCCAGCTCGTCCCGGAACGTCCCGTAGCCGAGGAAGACGTCGAGGGTACGGATCACCTCGTCCACCTGGAGGTTCAGCCCCGTCACGTCGGTGAGCCCCACCTCGACCTGTTCCGGATACACCGTGATGTGTGGGGAGCGCCCCGTCATCAGCGGCAACGCGATCATCAGCCCGATCGCGATGATCAGGAGCCCGCCGGGCAGATAGATCTCCCAGGGGAACCCTTCCGGGATCGTCGGAAGCCTGAGAGGCCGGCCCGAGGAGTACCGCCACCAGAGGTAGACGTCCAGCGAGGCGACGAGCAGGATCGCCCGGATCAGACGCTTCCGCTTGGTCCGCTCCCGCTGACGGAAGACGTCGGCTCGCCCGGCGCGGAGCGTGCTCGAGCCCGCGATGAGGGCTGCCGCCGCCGCGCTGTGGCTCTTCTCCGTCACCGTTCCTCCGAGATGCGCCGTGCGGGATGCCTTCTGGGCCATGATCGGATAGTCACCGTATACCCTTCATCCTCACCCGTGAATCAGACCTTCGGCCCAGATGGGGGACGCCGCTCTGGGCCGAAAGTCGCAGCCGAGGGTGGCGGAAGCTCGGCTATCGTTCGGCCGTGGCCCGGACGAAGCAGCCCCCGATCAGCACGGAGGACCGGAGCATCGTGGGCGCGCTGCTCCGCGATCTCCGGAAGGCGGCGGGGTACCGATCCGTCGATGCCGCAGCCGCCGAGGATGCCGCCCCGTCCTCCCGACAGACGATCTACGCCTACGAGCGAGGCGGGCTCACCCCGTCGCTGATCCAGTTCCTCGACCTCGTGGAGTTCTACGTGCTGCGCGCCCCCCATCGGGACGGCGCGAAACCCGACGACGACCTTCGCGCGCAAGGCATCGCGGCCGTCTCACGGGCGTTGGGACTGCCGCTGTACCACGTGGCGGCCGCGCAGGATCTGATCGCCCGGATGCAGCCGAGGATGCGGAGGAAGCGGTGATCCTCGACATCGACCACGTAGGCATCGCGGTCGACGATCTGGAGGGGTCCGTCGAGCGCTATGGGCGCATGTTGGGGGTCGAACCCTCCCATCGGGAGCGCGTGGAGGATCAGGGTGTCGAGGAGGTGCTGTTCCCGGCGGGGACTTCCTTCATCCAGCTGCTCGGGTCGCTGGGCGCGGACACGCCGGTGGGCAGGTTCCTCGCGACGCGCGGCCCGGGCGTGCATCACGTGGCCTATCGCGTGGACGACGTCGCGGCGTCGCTCGCCCGCCTCCGGGGCCAGGGGGTGCGTCTCGTGGACGAGGTCCCGAGACGGGGTTCACGCGACACGCTGATCGCGTTCGTCCATCCGAAGGAGATGGGCGGCGTGCTCATCGAGTTGGTGCAGGTGGTCGGCTAGTCGGCGCCGGTCTCGCCGGGTGGGGCGCCGACCAGAACGGCAACGTTCCCCTCCGGCAGGGCTCCGTCCGCCATCAGTTGATGCGCCAGGCCGGTTTCCCCGTACGGGTAGGTGTGGCCGAGCGTGGCGCGGATCTTGCCTTCCCGGACCAGGTCGTTGAACGCTGCCGCCTGCTCGTCGTTGAAGAGGTGGGAGCCCTGGTAGCGCTTCTGGAGGTACCAGAGATAGCGGACGTCGATCACCGTGTCGTAGCCCGTGGTGCCGGCACAGATCACGATCATGCCGCCGCGGTCGCACACGAAGTTGGATGTGGGGATGGTGTCCTGTCCGGGATGCTCGAAGACGATCCGAGGGCTCACCTTCTCTCCTACCGCGTCCCAGATCGCCTTGCCGAACCCTTTCGCCCCGTCGAGCCACGCCTTCCAATCGGGCGAATCCCACGCAGGCGGCACACCCCAATGCGAGAAGTCCTTGCGGTTGACGGTGCCAACCGCGCCCAGCTGTCTGCAGTACGCCGCCTTCTCCTCCGAGGAGACGACCGCGACCGGGCGCCCTCCCGCCAGCGCCACGAGCTGGATCGCGAGCGAGCCGAGCCCGCCGGCCCCACCCCACACGAGCACGACGTCGCCCGACCGCACGGTGTGCGGGGGCCATCCGTGCAGCATCCGGTACGCGGTGGCCCCGGTGAGTGTTGGCGCGGCGGCCTCCTCCCACCTGAGCCCCTCGGCCTTCGGGAGGCACTGATGCGCCTGCACCTTCGTGAACTGCGCCATCGACCCCCAACACGTGTCGTACCCCCACACGCGGAAGGTCGGCGCCAGACCCGGATCGTTCCCGTCGACGACCCACGGGTCGGCGGGATCCCACTGCCCCGCGTGGACGACCACGTGGTCGCCGACCGCGACACCGCTGACCTCCGACCCGACGGCGTAGACGATGCCCGACGCATCGGAGCCGACGATGTGGAAGTCCGTCGGCTCTCCCCAGCGCGCCTGCGTCTTCGTCACGTCGACGGGCAGCCCCCGAGCAGCCCACACGTTGTTGAAGTTGACTCCGGCCGCCATCACGAGGACGAGTGCGTCCGTCGGACCGAGCTCGGGGACGTCGATCACCTCGTCGAGGATCGCCTCCACCGGTTCCCCGAACCGGTCCGGGCGGACGAGTTGCGCGTGCATCCGGGCAGGCACCTCGCCGAGGGGAGGGATCTCCCCGATCTCGTACAGATCCTTCGCCATCGCGTCCCTTTCGATGTGCTCCACACGTCGAGAGCGACGGAACCCTAGCAACGCCGGAGCGGTCGGGGGTCCACCTGAGACGATGGGGGCTATGGACAGCCTCCAGGGTCGCCTCCTGATCGCGGGCTCTGGTCTGTGGGACCCCAACTTCCGGCGGACCGTCGTGCTGATCGGTCACCACGATGAGGACGGCGCCGTGGGCGTCGTCTTGAACCAGCCGCTCGAGACGACCGTGGAGGAAGCGGCACCACCGCTCTCCCCGCTTGTCCCGCCGGGTGAATCATTGTTCCGCGGCGGGCCGGTGCAGCCCGAGGCGGCCGTGGTGCTCGCCGACTTCGAGGATCCCGAGCGCGCCGGCGTCCTCGCGCTGGACACGATCGGCTTCCTTCCGGAGGAGAGCGATTCCGAGTCGCTGGGCGGGCTCCGCCGGGCTCGCGTGTTCGCCGGGTACGCGGGTTGGATCGCGGGACAGCTGGAGGCGGAGATGGCGGACGACGCCTGGCACGCGGCGCCGGCGATGCCGGGCGACGTCTTCACCGACGACCCCGAAGGCCTGTGGTCGACGGCCGTGGGTCGCCTGGGCCCTGGTTTCCGTCTCCTCTCCACCATGCCGGTGGACCCGACGCTGAACTAGGCGGAGCCCGGTTCGGCGCTTGGGCAGACGAGCACCCGCGGGCACCAGCCGCACCACGAGCCGGGGGTGAGCGTGGCCTCACGCCCGCCGAGGAGCGCACCGGCCGAACGGGCGGCGGCGACGACGCGATCGGCGGTGTGGAAGAGCGTCTCCTCCGCGACCTCCTCCGCCTGCCACTCGCCGGAGTCCAGGAACAGGGACGCGACGCGGTAGGGCGGAACCCCGAATCGGAGGGTCATCAGCAAGGCGTAGAAGCGCATGTCCTCCGCGTACTCCGGCCAGGCGCCTCCGGTCTTCAGGTCGACCGCCAACCGCGTGGCTCGACTCGGTTCCAGCCGGTCGGGGACCCCGAGCACGAGGTCGATCTTCCCGGACAGGGTGAGGTCGCCTCCGAGGAGCTGCGCCTTCACCGAGAGCTCCGTGACCGGTGCCATCTCGCGGCGGAGCTCGCGCAACGGAGGGAACGAACCTTGGAACAGGGTCACCTTCCGGACGACCTCCATCAGCAGCTCGTCCTGCTCGGGGGCAGTGCGTCCCCGCCAGTACTCGGCGAACCGCTCTTCCCGCTCCGCCAGTCGCTCGGCCGCGGTGACGGCGATCGCGTGCGGTTCCAGCCCGTCGCGCGACCCGACGTCCACCTCGATGGCCTTGTGGACGAGGACCCCGGCGGCGGTGTGGACGGAATGCTCGAACGGTGGATCCTCTCCCCCGAGCCGGGCGGCGAAACGCCCCTCACAGCGAGCGAGCTGGTTCATGGCTTCCTTGCCCAGCCAGAGCGGCTCCCGGAGCTCGAGCTCCCGCGCCGCCCCCTCGATCCGATCGACGAGGCGCTGACGGAGATCCGCGGCGAAGACGGGGCGTTCCGCGGTGCCGATCAACCGATCCAGGGTGCGCCGCTGCGGATCGGTGAGGAGCATCGCATCATGGTAGGCACCGAGTCCGACATGACCGAGCATCCGAACGAGATCCTTCGGGCCCTTGCTGATCCGGATCGGCTCCGGATCGCCGGTGCCCT
>DATFGG010000221.1:0-4521 GCA_035249665.1 Actinomycetota bacterium
GACGGAGCGCGGTCGTGATCCGACCCGGCCGAAGGTAGGCAGCGGCATCGATGTTCGGTGCGCGCGGGGGCGCTAATGGAGCGGGATAGAGGATCCCGAGGTCGGGGCGTTTCGACGCGTTCTGTCCGACGGCGGCGTTCACACAGAGCTCCGCCGCAACGAGCAGCGGCAAAAGCGTCGCCCACACGGGACGGCGAGAGGCGATAACCAGCAGAAGCAGCCCGATGCCCCCGGCGACCAAGGGAAGAACAAGGTGAGAGCGATCGACACCTGCGAGTACGGGCAGTGCTCCCCAGACCACGATGCCCGGCGCGAGCAGCAGGGCGCGCTCCCGTGCCGAACCCGCCGCGAACCACGCGGCGACGCCGAATCCCGCGAGGGCCGCAAGAGCGAACAGCACGCCGTACAGGTTCCGGAACGGGACGTGGACGAGGATGGAGGCGACGGTTCCGGAGACGGGCAGTTGCGCGACCCAGTCGTCAACTGATCGGAGGGTAAGGAGATATGCGAGCGTCCCGAACGAGGTGAGTGCAACGATGATCGGCAGCCGGTCCCGAAGCGCGCGTGATCCCCAAGCGGCGAACACGAGTGCCAGGGCCGCGACCCCGAGATACGTGCCAGGAGAGGCGACGAACTTGAGCGGCCACGTTGGCACCTGGGCCGTGGCCGAGACCGCGGCATCGGGCGTCAGCTGTTGGAGTTGTTCGTACCCGGAGGTGATCGTGGTCCGGGGCAGATAGGCGAGTCGTGGCCACAGATATGCAAGGTTGACCACCGGGAGCGAGACCAGGACGATCGCGGAGAGGATCGATGCCTGCGTTCGGTCGAGGCGACCGCCACGGATCTCGATGATGCTGCGAGCCACCCCATACGCCACGAGTGCCACCGTGCCCAGCATGACGCCGGTCGTGAGGAACGACGCGGCGAGTTGACCCCAGGCCAGCGCTGTCCCCACGCACCAGCCCAAGCGCCCCGGCCACGTCCTCGCCCGAAGGCAACGCGACGCGGCTCCGAGCAGTATCGGCAACCAGGCGACGACGCCAGCGAAGGCCAGCATCACCCCGGACAGCGATCCCACGAGCGAAAAGGCGAGGACCAGACCGCCCACCGTTGCCGCGATCCGGGAAAGGGCCTCGCCACGGAGGAACCAGTACATCCCGAGCCCGGCGAGGAGGGGCTGCAGAACGATGAACCATCGCATCGCGGTGCCGCAAGGGAGCGCCGCGAACGTCAACATCGCGGGCAGGTACATCCAGCCTGACTGCGGGTCCGCAGCGAACGGGGTACCGCCGAGTGTATAGGGGTTCCACAGGGCGATCTGACCGGCGCTCAGTGTCTTGCCGAGGAAGCAGAAGTTCGGCAAGGAGTAGGACAGCATGTCGACATGCCGAGACGTCAGGAGTCCGTGAAACACGTATCCGCGGTACATCGTGATGACCGCCGCCACGATCAGCGCAGGCCCCGCGGCCGTGACCACCGCTGGCGGGAGCCGGGCGCGCCGAGCCGCCTCGGGAAGAGCAGTCTCTTCTGGTCTGCCCTCGCTCGTCGCCGGCCTCATGCGAAGGGGGGCTCGACCTTCGGATCGCCCGATGGCGCGAACCGACGGAGACCAGGGGTCGTTCTCAAACCGGAAGAGGTTTCCGCCGTCATCGTCTTGTGCGGAGAGGCTCGGCAACTCCCTCATCATCGCGCTGCCGGAAGTGCCAACTAGCGAATCACCATGGAAGCTTATCGGACCCTCCGAGGAACCCAGATCGGAGAGTCCGGGATGCTCCTCGGCTCCGTCGAGTCGGTCGGTGATGGGTTTGGTTCGTCTTCGAGGTCTCCGATGACTGACCAGAGACACACGGAGGATCCTCAGGGAGCGAGCGCAGCCGGTGGACCATCACTGTCGATGAGGGCGCTGATCCTCGTGTTGCCTATCGCTCTTCGCCCTCCAATGGATGCTCATCCATCAGGTCCGGCCACCGGGGTGGGACGAGTCGGTCTATCTCTCGCAGATCATGCCCGGTGTGGAGGCGGCGCCTTTCGCCAGCTGGCGCGCGCGAGCACACGAGCCCACACCCCCGGAGGCACGACGCTCATCCCGATCCGGAACACAGGTCCCATCCGCGCGGTCAGGACGGCGGAGCAGGCTCGAACACGGCTCGCTGGATCACGCCGAGACGTTGGCGGAGCCCTGCCGCCCAGGCTGCGGAGTCGAGCGCGCGGAGTCCGGGCACCTCTTTCGGCATCACCAGCGACCGATCGAACGAGCGCTCGCGCATCCCGGCCCGGCCGGCGGCCGAGGCCAGGTCCGCCCTGGAGCGCCATTCGTGGTCACCCTCGGGCATCTTCAGTCGAAGGCGTTCGGCCAGGTGCAGGACCGGAGCCCACCGCGGGTTCGCCGTCACCACGACCGCGACCCCCTGGTCGGTGAGCATCTCCGCCAGGGATCCCATCATCGTGTCGAGGTCGGGCACGTGCTCCGCAACGTCGGCGGCCACGACGTAGTCGAATCGCTCGCCGAGCGGCCCCTGCATCAGGTCGTGCACCCGGAACTCCAGTCCCGGATGCTTCCGAGCCGCCAGCTCGATCATCGCCGGGCTGATATCGAGACCCACGCCCTCCTCCGGTTCGAGGGACGCCAGGATGTCGCCGGTCGCACACCCCACCTCCAGCACCCGGCTCCCGGGCGGGACGACCTCTCGGAGGCTCGCCTTGAGCGCGTCGTAGTAGCGATGCGCCTTCGCCTTCCAACGATCGTAGTCGGGCGCGACGGCGTCGAAATGGCTGCCGACGGGATCCGGTTTCACCGGAACCGCAGCTTCCGGGCGCCGATCAACGCCATCCGAGCGAGCAGCAGCCCGTGCCGCCACCGATCGATGTTGGTGGTCCCGTACGTCCGCTCCCGGTATCGCACCGGCACCTCCCTGATCTTCAAGCCGAGGTTCGCCGCGCCGAAGAGAAGATCGAAGTCACCGAACGGATCGAAGTCACCGAACGACTTGCGGTTGGCGGCGATCCGGCGATAGTCGCGGGCCCACAGGACCTTCGTTCCACAGAGGGTATCGGTCACCCGTTCCCCGAGGATCCAACTGAAGATCAGGCTGAAGACCTTGTTCCCCGCCGTGTTGGCGAGGCGCATCGCGTTGTCTTCCATCGGGTAGACGAGTCTCGTCCCGTTGATGAATTCGCCTCGTTCTTCGATCAGGGCGGACCAGAACTTCGTGAGATCCTCCGGGGGCACGGTGAGATCTGCGTCGAGGATCATCAACACGTCCCCCGTCGCGAGGTCGAACCCCTTCCGGACGGCGTCGCCCTTCCCCGTCCCGTCCTGACGCGTCACTTTCACGTCGAGCTCCGGGTGGTCGGCGATCACCGCTTCGATCTCTTCGAACGTCCCGTCGGTGGAGTGTCCCTCCACGAAGATCAGTTCGGTGTGACGCCCCAGGCGGGGGAGACGCGCGACGGCATCCCGGATGTTCCCGCGCTCGTTCCGCGCTGGGATGACGACGGTGCATGTGGGCTCCGCGATCCTGGGAGCCACCTCCGCCCTCCTGGGTCTCGCCGTGACGAACGAGATCAACCCGAGACGATTGACCAGGGGGACCGCGGAGAGCAGGTTGTTCAGCGAACGCGTCAGCCACGCCGGCCCCACGGGCAGCGGCGTCCGATACCCGGACTTGACGAGCTCGAGGTCAGCCATCTCGACGAGGTTCACGAGCCCGTCGTTGGACAGCCAGCTCTGGAGCGGCTCGCGTCTCTTCAGCCCGAAGCGCTCCGCGAGCCACAACAGCGGTTCCCAGGCGAAGTTGTAGTACGCGATGATCACGCGAGACGAGGGATGCGTCACACGCACCAGCTCGTGGAAGAGCTCCTGGACGTCGATCAGATACCCGACCACGTTGCTCGCGACCACGTAGTCGAAGGTCCCGGAGATCGGCAAGCGCTCCACGTCTCCGCAGACGAAGTCGAGATCCGGATGGCGCTGCCTCGCATCTCGAAGCGTAGGGAGCGAGAAGTCGACACCGACTCCGATCGACGGCTGCAGGGACGCGAGCAACGCTCCGTCCCCACAGCCGAGGTCGAGCACGGTCGCTCCGGGCTCCACCTGGTCCCGGATCATCCGATAGAGCTCGTCGTAGTAGTACCGGTGTCGATCCCGTGCGGAGGGGCCCTGCGGCGTCAGGCGTTCGAAGTGGCGGCGGATCCGGCGGCGGGCGCTGTCGTCGAGACCCCGCGCGCCGTCCGCCGCGGTCCGTGACGAGAGTTGCCTTTTCCTTTCCACGAAGGGGGAATGATAGGCTCATCGCTCCGCGGCCATCGCGCGGACATCCCATGGCCTCCAAGCGCGCGCTCATCACGGGTATCACCGGGCAGGATGGCTCGTACCTGGCCGAGCTGTTGCTTTCCAAGGACTACGAGGTACACGGGATCATCCGGAGGTCCAGTTCGTTCAACACCGGGCGCCTGGATCATCTCTACACGGATCCGCACGATCCCTCCGGTCGTCTGTTCCTCCACTACGGCGATCTGGTG
>DATFGG010000222.1:0-2378 GCA_035249665.1 Actinomycetota bacterium
TCGGGCTCGCGTCGCTGCGCGGCCGCGTTCACCGCGAGCGGGCCGAACCGGCCCTCGACGACCGGGCGGCGCAGGCGCGACGGCGCTGCGGTCGAGAACCCGGCGTTCTTCTCGTCGCTCCACTGCATCGGGGCCCGCACGCTCAACCGTCCCTCGATCGCGAGGTTCTCCGCCATGCCGATCTCCTCGCCGTAGAACAGCACCGGTGTGCCCGGGAGCGAGAACAGCAGGCTGTAGGCCATCCGGATCCGTTGCTCGTCGCCGTCGAGCATGGAGGGGAGGCGCCGCCGGAGCCCACGCCCGAAGAGCTGCATGTCCTCCTCCGGACCGAACGCGTCGAAGACCTCCTGCCGCTGGGCGTCCGTGAGCTTGTCGAGCGTCAGCTCGTCGTGGTTGCGGAGGAAGTTCGCGTACTGCTGATCGTCGGTCTTGCGGACCGTCTCCCGCAGGGCCTTCGCGATCGGCCGCGCGTCCTGGCGCGCGAACCCGAGGTAGATCGACTGCATCAGGATGAAGTTGAACAGCAGCTGCACCTCGTCCCCGTCGGGGCCGCCGAAGAACAGCTGCAGGTCCTTGTGGGGCAGATTCACCTCGCCGAGCATCATCACGTCGCCCCGGCGCCGGGACATGAAGGATCGGAGATCCCGGAGGAAGTCGTGCGGGTCGAGCTCCACCTCGCCCGCGATCCCGCCGGTCTCGAGGAGGAACGGCACGGCGTCCACGCGGAAGCCGTCGACGCCCAGCTCGAGCCAGAACCCCACGATCCTCGCCATCTCCTCACGGACCTTCGGGTTCGCGATATTCAGGTCCGGCTGGTGCGAGTAGAAGTGGTGGAGGTAGTACTGCCCGGCCTTCTCGTCCCACGCCCAGATCGTGTCCTCCTGGTCGGGGAAGACGACCTCGGCCTTCGGCTCGGCCGGCGGCTCGTCCGCCCAGACGTAGAAGTCGCGGAACTGCGAGGTGGGAGAGGAGCGCGCGACTCGGAACCACGGGTGCTTGTCCGACGTGTGGTTCACGACGAGGTCGATGATCACGCGCATCCCTCGGTCCTTCGCGGTGCGGATCATCGCGACGAAGTCGCCGAGCGATCCGAGGCGCGGGTCGACCCCGTAGTAGTCGGTGATGTCGTAGCCGTCGTCGCGGTTCGGCGAGGGCTGGAAGGGCATCAGCCACAGGCAGCTGATGCCGATCCCGGCGAGGTAGTCGATCCGTTCGGTGAGGCCGGTCAGGTCCCCCGTCCCGTCGCCGTTCCAGTCCAGGAACGTCTCGACGTCGAGGCAGTAGATCACCGCGTTCTTCCACCAGAGGTCGCTCGTCCGCGCGGTCGTCACGGCGCCACCTCCGGGAGGACCTTCTCGGCGAACGCCTCCAGGAACCGGTCCTGCTCCTGCCCGACGTGATGGACGTAGAGGGCGTCGACGCCGAGGGCGGCGATCTCGCGCAGCCACTGCACGTGGCGGCCGGGATCCGCCGACACGAGAACGGTCTCGGCGACCGACTCGGGCGCGACGTGCTCGGCCGCGGCGTCGAACTGCGTCGGCAGCTCGAGGTTCCACGCGATCTCCGACCCGAAGACGTTCGTCCGCCACTGGTCGTGGGCGATCGCCAGGGCGTCCTCCTCGTCGTCCGCGTAGGACACGTGGACCTGCACGGCCACCGGCTTGTGCTCGCCGCCGCCGTCTCGGAAGGCATCGACCGTGCGGTGGAGCGCCTCGATCGGTTGCCGCACGGTGACCATGCCGTCGGCCCAGCCGCCGACGGTCCGTGCGGTCTCCGCGCTGACCGCCGCCCCGTACAGGAGCGGCGTCTCGTCCGGCAGGCTCCAGACACGCGCGCGATCCACGCGGACGAGGCCGTCGTGGGTGACCTCCTCGCCGCGCAACAGCGCGCGGATCACCTCGACGCACTCGAGCAGTCGGGCGTCGCGCTCCGGCTTCGTCGGCCAGCGATCCCCGGTGACGTGCTCGTTCAACGCCTCCCCCGACCCAAGCGCGGCCCAGAACCGACCGGGGAACAGGTCGCCGAGCGTGGCGATAGCCTGAGCGGTCACCGCCGGGTGGTAGCGCTGTCCGGGAGCCGTCACCACCCCGAATGGGAGCGACGTCGCCTGCATCGCGGCGCCGAGCCAGGCCCAGGCATTGCCGGATTCCCCTTGACGCCCGCTCCACGGCGCGAGGTGATCCGAGCACATCGCGGCCCGGAACCCGGCCCCTTCAGCGGCTCGCACCACGTCGAGGAGGTGGGCGGGCGAGAGCTGCTCGTGCGATGCATGGATCCCGACGGTGGGCACCCTGGGTCCGTACCCGCAGGAGGCACGGTCCACGCACCGGACCGGCGATCGTGGTCCCGGACGCCGGGGGACGCTACCCTCGGGCGGG
>DATFGG010000223.1:0-2652 GCA_035249665.1 Actinomycetota bacterium
TTCCCACCGCCGAGCGGCTCCTGGCGCACGTCCTGGGGACCGATCGAGCGGGGATCTACGCCCGGGACGGGCTGACGTCGCAGGAGGCGAAGCTCTTCGGTCGCGCGCTCTGCCGTCGATGCGTGGGTGAACCGATCCAGCACGTGACGGGTGACCAGGGGTTCCGCCGCATCGTCCTCCGGGTCCGACCCGGCGTGTTCGTCCCGAGGCCCGAGACCGAGATCCTCGCCGGGGCGGTGATGGAGGAGCTCGCGTCGGTGGCCGACCCTCTGGTGGTCGACGTCGCAACCGGGACCGGCGCCGTAGCGCTGGCGATCAAGGACGAGCTCCCCAACGCGACGATGTTCGCTACCGATCTTTCACCCGAGGCCGTCGAGCTCGCCCGCGAGAACGCGCACTCCCTCGGTCTCCCGGTGACCGTCCTCGAGGGGGACCTCCTCGAACCCCTCCCCCCCGATCTCCGCGGGCGGGTGGACGCCGTCGTCTGCAATCCGCCGTACGTGGCCGAGGAGGCCCGCGACACGCTTCCGGCCGATGTGCTGGCGGAGCCGCCGCTCGCGGTCTTCGGCGGGATCGAGATCTACGAGCGACTCTTCGCGCAGGCCGTCGGTTGGCTCGCACCCGGAGGGATCGTTGCCGTGGAGATCGAAGAGACCGCGGCGGAAGTCGTGGCGAAGGCGGCGGCGCGCGAGGGGCTGGAGGGGATCGCCGTGCGCCGCGACCTCACGGGCCGGGACCGGGTCGTGGTCGCACGACGGCCGCACCCGTGACACCTCTCCACGGACCGTTGGGGGAGGCGGCGGCCGCCGCCCGCCGCGGCGAGCTGATCGTCTTCCCGACCGACACCGTCTACGGGCTGGGGACGCGTCCCGACGACCGCGCCGCCACCGCCCGCCTCTTCGCAGCCAAGCACAGGCCGCGTGCCCTCGAGCTGCCGGTACTGGTCGCGACGATCGAGGTGGCTCGATCGGTCGCCGTGTTCGACGAACGAGCGGAGCGCCTCGCCGGCGCCTGCTGGCCCGGCCCGCTCACGCTCGTCCTCGCGCGGGACGCCGACGCCGCGGCATGGGATCTGGGAGGGGACCCGGCGACGATCGGCATCCGCGCCCCGCACCATCCGCTCGCCCTCGCGTTGCTCGCCGAGACGGGGCCGCTCGCCGTCACCAGCGCGAACCGCTCCGGCCATCTCCCCGTGCAGACGTGCGACGAGCTCCACCGGCTGTTCGGGAAGGACGTCGCCGTCTTCCTCTGCCAGGGCGACCCGCTGGAGGGAGCGGCGTCCACGGTGCTCGATCTCGCCCACGGTCCGGCGTCCATCCTTCGCGAGGGTGTCCTCGGGCGCGATGCGATCGCCGAGCTTCTGCCGGACGAAGCCCCGTTGTTAGACTCGCGCCCTTCGTCATGAGCGGGATCCTGGTGGTGTGCACGGGGAACATCTGCCGCTCGCCGATGGCCGAAGGGTTCCTGCGCGCCGCGCTCGAGGCGCGGCTCGGCGATGAGGCGCCGGTCGTCGCGTCGGCGGGGACCGCGGCCTGGGAGGGCTCGGGCGCGACCGCGGAATCGATCCGTACGGCGGCGGAGCGAGGCGTGGACATCGAGCCGCACGTCGCCCGGAAGCTCCACGGGGCCATGCTCGAGGACGCGGATCTGATCGTCTGCATGGCTGCCGATCACCGATCGACCATCGTCGACGCGATGCCGGACCTGGCGACCAAGACGTTCACGATCAAGGGGCTGGTGCGACTGTTGGAGGCCTCCCGCCCGAACGGATCGCTCCGGGCTCGCGTCGCCGCCGCGGCGGAGGCAGCTCGGAACGGGTCTCCGAAGCGATCGGAAGACGTGCGCGACCCGCTCGGCGATCCGATCGAGGGGTATCGAGAGATCGCCCGCGAGCTCCACGACCTGGCCGACCGCCTCGCGGTGGCCCTCGCTGAGGATCCCTGATGCGGATCGCCCTCGGCGCCGATCACGCAGGCTTCCCGCTCAAAGAGGAGCTGAAGTCGTTCCTCGCCGAGGAGGGACACGAGGTCCAGGATCACGGGACCGACTCGATCGAACCGGTGGACTATCCGGCCTTCTGCGCGGCGGCCGCTCGCGCCGTGGCCACCGGGGCTGCGGATCGGGCGATCGTGCTGGGAGGATCGGGCCAGGGGGAGCAGATCGCCGCCAACAAGGTGGACGGCATCCGGGCCGCCCTCTGCCACGACATCTTCCTGGCCCGTCTCGCTCGCCAGCACAACGATGCGAACGTCCTCGCGATGGGAGCGCGCGTGGTCGCGCCCGCGTACGCTCGCGAGATCGTGCGCCTGTGGCTGGAGACTCCCTTCGATGGGGGCCGCCACGAGACGCGTGTGGAGCAGATCGCACGGATCGAACGAGGGGAGCTGTAGAGATGAGGGAATACCCCGCCGACTGGGAGGCGCTGAAGGCCGCGGATCCGGAGGTGGCCGACGCGATCGCGAACGAGCTGCAGCGGGAGCGGACGAACCTGCGACTGATCGCGTCCGAGAACTACGCGAGTCCCGCGGTGCTCGCGGCGCTCGGATCGACGATGACGGACAAGTACGCCGAGGGCTATCCGGGTCGTCGCTACTACGGCGGATGCGAGTTCGTCGACGTCACCGAACAGCTCGCGATCGACCGGGCGAAGGA
>DATFGG010000224.1:0-5363 GCA_035249665.1 Actinomycetota bacterium
CCGTGGCTGGAAGACCGCAAGTGGGCGATGATCCGCCTCGAGGGCCGCAACTTCGGCGACGTGCCGATCTCCGTCGAGATGAAGCTCGAGGTGTGGGACTCCCCGAACTCCGCGGGCGTGGTCATCGACGCCGTCCGGTGCGCGAAGCTCGCGAAGGACCGCGGGATCGGCGGTCCGCTGATCGGACCGAGCGCTTACTTCATGAAGTCGCCGCCGGTGCAGTTCTCGGACTCGGCCGCGCACGACATGGTGGAGCGCTTCATCCTGGGCAACGGTCACGCCGAGGACCAGGACTGGACCCGATTCTTCGACGTCCAGCCCACCGACGCCTGACCGGCCGGAGTCATCTCCTGCCTCGGATAGCCTGACGGCTCGGTGAACACCGGGCCCGGCACGCTGGAACGGATCCGCGGGGCTCTCGCGAGCCCGGATTTCCGCAAGCTGTTCGCGATCCGGCTCGTCAGCCAGTCCTCCGACGGACTCTTCCAGTCCGCCCTCGTGGCTTCGGTCGTCTTCCTCTCGCCAGAGCAGCAGGACACCGCCACCGGGTTCCTCCAGGCGACGCTGGTCATCGCGCTCCCCTACTCGATCCTCGGGCCGTTCGTCGGTGTCTTCATCGACCGGTGGCGACGACGGAGGATCCTGGTGTTCGCTCCGTGGGTGAAGGCGGCGTTGGTGGGGCTCGTGCTGTTCGATCCGACCGATCAGGCCGTCCCCTTCTTCACGGGCGCGCTCCTCATCATGTCGGTGAACCGGTTCTTCCTGTCGACCGCGGCCGCCGTCGTCCCGCGGCTCGTTCCGCACGAGGACCTCCTCGTGGCGAACTCCATCGCAACGGTCGGCGGCACCGTGGCTCTTCTCGCCGGGGTGTTCGTGGGAGGTCGCGTCATCGACGTCGTGGATGCCACTCCTTCGGTGGTCGTCGCGGCCGGCGTCGGCTGGCTTGCCGCCTCGTGGATCGCCTCGCGCATCGCGAGCTCTCTCAAGCCCCACACGAGGCCCGAGGATCCCGAGCTCCTCCGGCACCAGCTGCGGCGCGTCGGGGTGGAGTTCTCCGACGGCGCGCGACGCCTCCTCAGGAGCCCGCGTGCGATCGGTCCCATCGCGTCCATCACCCTCGACCAGATCGGACAGGGGATCGTCCTCACGCTGTCCCTGGTGGTGTTCCGACACACGTTCGGTGAAGGGGTCGCCTCGTTCTCGAACCTGATCGGGGCCGGCGGCATCGGCGTCCTTGTCGGGATCCTGACGGTGGGCAAGCTCGAGGAACGGTTCTCGAAGCCCAGGATCGTGGCCGCTGCGTTCGTGGTCGGCGGGATCGCCCTGATCGCCGTGTCGTTCCTCATCAGGGACTGGAGCATCCTGCTCGCGAGCTTCGCCGTAGGACTCACGTTCGCGTGGAAGAAGATCTCCGTGGACACGATGGTGCAGGAGGCGATCCCCGACGGGTACCGCGGACGCGTGTTCAGCGTCTACGACGTCGTCTACAACCTCGCGAGGGTGATCGCAGCGGCGCTCGCGATCCCGATGATCCCTCGCCTCGACGTCGAGGGGTCCCTCGCGATCGTGGGCATCGTGTTCCTCCTGTGGCCCCCGGTGATCGGCCGCTGGTACGGGCGGGAGCCGGAGCTCGAGATCCGGTTCGTCGCCGGTGGTCGAGCCGACGAGACGCCACGCGCGATCGCCTGGGGCGGGGCGGAGGAGCCCGTGGAGCTCGTGCGGACGTGGCGGGAGGAGCGGGACGGGCAGCGGCGGCTCGCCTTCCGGCTCGCCCTCCCCGACGGCACGCAGCTCGACGTCAGCCGTCCCGAGCCGGACGGGCCCTGGCGTCTCGATCGCGAGGACGACCGGCTGCCCTCCGACTCGGGCGGGACCCGTATCGTGTCCGGGGAACCCATGGAGCCACCATGAACGAGCGGAGCAGACGGAACGCCTTGGTCGTGGGTGCGATCGTCCTCGCCCTGCTCTCGATGGGAGCGGGAACGCTGATCGCGCTCTCCGACGACGACGAGCGAGCGAGCGCGCCGACGTCGACCTCGAGGCTGACCCCTTCGGCCGAGCCCAGCCACGAGCCCAGCGTCGCCCCGGACCCGACCATGCCCGCGTCTCCGGAACCGCCCGGCGGTGAGTCGCCCGTCCTCGAGGACGGCTACCACTTCGTGTACATCGCGGGTGCTTCCCGTCTGGGGGACGGCACCTCGGAGGTGGAGTTCGACCTGGCGTACTTCTACGTGGGCGAACCCGCGGAGCGGGAAGCCGCCGAACGCGACGACGAGGTCCTGAACGGCTACTACATCGTGAACGAGAACGACCGGCTGCGGACCTTGCCGCTCGCCGACGACGTCGAGGTCGCGTATGTCCCCGTCGATGCGTGCTGCGACCTCCAGGCCGGGAACGTCGACGCCTGGCTCGAGGCGGTCCTCGAGACGAACCAGACCGACTACGGCGGCGCGGACGTCCCGTGGTGGTTCACGGTCGAGGGCGGGGAGATCACCCGGATCGAGCAGCAGTATCTGCCGTAGCCGCCTCCGCGGTTGCAGGTGGGGCCGCGCGTCCCCGCAGAGCGAACAGTCCGGCCCCAACGGCCACCACGCCACTCGCGACGAGGGTGACGGGCGTGTCCCACGTCTCGGCGACCCATCCTGTGATCGGCCCGCCGATCGCGGTGCTCCCGAGGAAGATCGTCGTATACAGCGCCATCACCCGCCCCCGCATGTCCGCGCGGGTGAACCGCTGCAGCGTGGAGTTCGCCGTGATCGCGAACAGCATCGAGGCATAGCCCACCGGCACCATCGCGATCAACGCGAGCATGAACGTCGGAGCCACCCCTGCCACGCAGATGAGGACGCCGAAGGCGACCGAGAACCCGGCCAGTCGTCCGAGCGTGGGTTCCGTCTGACGGTTCGCCATGGCGATCGCGCCGAGGAACGCGCCGAGCCCGAGCGCAGCGTAGAGCCAGCCCACCTCCTGCGCCGAGCCGAAGTAGGTCCTGTAGGCGTGCAGCGGGATCACCACGCTGAAGTTGAAGGTGAACAGGTACACGAGCAACATCACGACCAACGGCACGCGGAGCGCCTGGGAGCTCCAGACGTAGCGCAGACCCGCCCGGACGAGGCCCGGCTCGCGTTCGGCCTTGCGTTGGGCGTGAAGCTCGTCGATCCGCATCGCCATGAGGGCCGCGAGCACCCCGACGTAGGAGACCGCGTCCAGGAGGAACGGGGACCACAGGCCGAAGTTGTGGATCATCGTCCCGGCGATCGCGCCCCCGAGCACGCGGGTGCCGGTGAAGACGGCGCTGTTCAGGCTGATCGCGTTCGTGATGTGCTGCTCCCCCACGAGCTCGACGTAGAACGATTGGCGCGTCGGAGGCTCGATCGCGAGGATCAACCCCGTCAAGAAGGCGATGACGAAGACCATCCAGATCTCGATGATCCCGGTGGCGACGAGGGCGAATTGGGCCGCGGCGAGCACCGCATAGCCCGCGTTCGACCAGACGAGGATGCGCCGCTTGTCGAATCGATCGGCGAGCGATCCCGCCCAGACTCCGAAGAGGAGAACCGGCAGGAACAACAGGGCCGCTTCGATCCCGAGCGCGATCCCGCTGTCCGTGAGCTCCAGCACGAGGACGGCACCCGCGGTCCAGTTCACCCATGTGCCGGTAACCGAGATCAGCTGCCCGACGAAGAACAGTCGGAAGTTCCTCGAGATGTGCATCGAGGCGAACGTCTTCCGCATCTCGTCGGCCAGCCGGGACATGCATCCAGACTACGAGGCGCGTCACATCGGCCTCACGGCGCCGCGACGTCCGCTCCGGACGTAGCCGCTAGATGAAGAGGCTCACTGCCGCGTCGCGCATGTCCGCGATCGCGGTGGCGGCGCCGATCGGCTCCTCGAGCCCCTCGAGCAGATCCCCCCGCTCCAGGCCGAGGAGATCCATCGTCATCTGGCAGGGGATCAGGCGCACACCGAGGTCCTGCGCCATCTGGATCAGCTCCTCCGGCTTGGCCACCTGATGGTCGTCGGCGAGCTTCTTGAACATCGCTGGCCCTGCGCCCGCGAACTGGTACCGGCTGAGCTTGGCCTTCTGCGCGGAGCCCGGGTTCATCATCGACATCATCTTCTGCATCCAGTTCGAGCCCGTGATCCGGACGTCCGGCTTCACGATCGCGAAGAGCCCCCAGAACGTGAAGAAGACGGAGGACTCCATCCCTGAGGCGGCGGCGGTCGTTGCCAGGATCGTCGTCGGCCAGATCCTGTCGAGGTCCCCGCCCCAAGCGATGATCGTCAGCTTGTTCTTCTTCTCGATCCGCTTGCCGTCGGCTTCCTCGAGTACTTCGACGCGGCGCAGCAGGTCCGCGAGCTGGAGCTCCGAGGTGAGGTCGGTCTCGGTCGTCGCCATCGCGCTCACCGCTTCCTGATGACGTAGCGGTAGACGCCGTCGGACTCGGCTGTCTCCAGCAGCTCGTTCCCGCTGAGCTCCGCCCAGCTCGGGACGTCGCTCTTGGAGCCGGGATCGGTCGCGAGCAGCTCGAACAGGGTGCCGCTGCTCGCGTCTCTGATGGCCTTGGCCAGCGACACGAGCGGTCCCGGGCAGGATTGCCCCTTCGCATCGATGGTGGCGGTGATGGTGTCCACGGCGGGACCTCCTGGGATCTCTGAGGGCGGGCGGTGCAGGATGGTGCGGAAGGCTGGGGTCCGTCCCGGTCAGGCGGGACAGCAGATGCGATCGGGGATCATCGCCCCCACGGTGCCGGCTTCGCGTGTACGCACCATTCGCAGGTGCAACACCTTAGTCGGCCGATCCCATCCCGGCAAGGTCGAGGGGCGCCGCACCACCGCGTATCCTCCTTGCCTCCCAACCCGCATCACGGCCCGATCGGCTCCATGACCTTGACGCACCCGCCGTCGATGCCGAGCTGGCGGAGTCCCTCGCGATCGCCCGGACCGAAGTCGACGACCCCGCCTCCCGACGGGTGCATCAGCTCTCCGGCCGCGCGGACGTGCCCGAGCCCCATCAGGTGGCCCAACTCGTGGAGGATCACGGGTCCCTGCAGGCCGGGCGCGCTGAACCCCGGTGGGTTGGGATCGTCGGCGTTGATCGCCACCCATCCGCTCACGTAGACGTCTTCGAGACGGGTCGGAGGGATGACCGGGACGGCGACGCCGGCGGCGGTGCGATCCCCGCGCTCGAACGGGATGTCCGAGTCGTCGGGATCCGTCCACGCGATGAGGACCGGCGCCCATCGATCCCCGTATCGATCGAACTGGTACACGTCTCGGGAGATCGACGCTTCCTCGTCGGTGGTCCCTTCGTAGACGAAGGCGATCCCCGTGGCCGCCGTCATCCGGCGTGCGGCCTCGTG
>DATFGG010000225.1:0-2284 GCA_035249665.1 Actinomycetota bacterium
GGGGGAGGGGCTGATGCGGGCGAATGCGCGGCTCGGCCGAGTTGCCGTTGCGGGGGCGCTCACGGCCGCGCCGTTCGGCGCGGGCGCGGTCGCCCTCTGGGGTTCGGGGGGTGCGATGGTCCTCGCGGGCATCGTCTACTCCGCGTGCGCCCTCGTCACCCTCCGGCTGCCGCATCCTCGCGTCAGGACCGCGCCGAAGCCGATCGGTCGCCGCGGGCGGATCCCGATCCTCACGGGTCCGGCGATCGGCGCGGCAGGGATGCGCGCCGCCACCGGCTTCATCCTGTTCCTTTCGGCGTTCGCGATCCGGCACGAGGGGTTCCCGTCCTCGTGGTTCGCGGTGATGGCGATCTCGGCGGCCGCAGGAGGCTTCCTCGCGGATGTCTTCGCGCCGCGATTGCCGGAGAACCTCCGCGAAGAGTTCGTCGTCGTCGGCTGCACGGTGGCGGCGGGGCTCGGCGCGTTCTTCGCTTTCACCGCGTTCTCCCTGCCGGTCCTCGCGATCTTCGCGCTGACCGCGGGGGCGGCCACGGAGCTCGGTCGCCTCGCGTTCCAGAGCCTGATGCAGGCCCACGCGCCCGAGGGTGCCCTGGGCCGGGTGTTCGTGCGCTATGAGGTGGTGTTCCAGCTCTCCTGGGTGGCGGGGGCGGTCGGTCCGGCCCTGCTCTCGATCGCGTTCAAGGACGGCATCCTGATCATGGCGGGCTTCTACGTGGCGCTCGCGGCCGCGTGGGCCGTTCGGTTCTACCGGGGCGGTCGGGAACCGGTCGGAGCATCGGCGGACGTGCCGTAGGCTGGCACGCTGTTCCGCGCTGTGCGGAGAGAGGGAGGTCTCGACATGGCGGAGTTCGTGACGGTCGGCGATGCGGACGAGGTCCCGGAAGGGGAGGCGAAGGCCTTCGACGTGAGCGGCGCGGAGATCGCGGTCGCCCGGGTGGACGGCCAGCTCTACGCGTTCAGCGACATCTGCACCCACCGCCACTGCAACCTCGCGATGGGAGGCGAGATCGACGGCACGACGATCGAGTGCGAGTGTCATGGGAGCCAGTTCGACATGAAGACCGGCGAGGTCGTGAACCCGCCCGCCACGGAACCGCTCGAGACCTACGAGGCCCGCGAGGTCGACGGCCAGATCCAGGTCGGTGTCTGAAGGAGACGCTCCTCGGTCCATCGTCATCGTCGGGGCGAGTCTCGCGGGCGGGACGGCCGCCGGGGTGCTGCGCGACGAGGGCTACGACGGCGCCCTCCATCTGATCGGCGCGGAAGAGGAGCCGCCGTACGAGCGGCCGCCGCTGTCGAAGGAGCTCCTCCGAGGCGAGGCGACGCTCGAGGATGGGCTGGTACGTCCCGGCCCGTGGTACGAGGAGCACGACGTCGACGCCCGGTTCGGGACCCGAGCCGCACAGATCGACATCCACCGGGGCGAGGTGATCTGCACGGGGGGCGACCGTATCGCCTACGACCGACTCCTGGTCGCGACGGGCTGCCGGAACCGTCGCCTCGAGGTGCCGGGCGCGGGTCTCGCCGGCGTCTACGACCTCCGGACCCACGACGATGCCGTGCGGATCCGGGAGGCGGCCTCCGCCGGCGCCCGGGTGGTGTGCGTCGGGATGGGGTTCATCGGCGCCGAGGTCGCGGCGTCCCTGCGGTCGGTGGGCTGCGACGTCACGGTCGTCGAGATCTTCGAGACCACCCTGTATCGGATCCTCGGGCCGGAGATCGGCCGGGTGCTCGAGGGGATCCATCGGGATCACGGGGTGACGATGCATTTCAACGACACGGTCGAGCGGTTCGAGGGAGATGGGAATCTCGAGCGCGTCGTCACCGAGGGCGGGAAGCGGATCGACGCCGACGTTGCGGTGGTGGGCGTCGGGACCGAGGCCGCCGTGGAGATCATGGCCGGGACCGGCCTCGATCAGGGCGGCGGGATCCCGGTCGGGCCCACACTTGAGACGAGCGTTCCGGGTGTGTTCGCGATCGGCGACGTCGCCCGCCACGACCACCCTGTCTTCGGGCCGATCCGCGTGGAGCACTACGACAACGCGATCAAGATGGGGGAGCACGCCGCGACGGCGATGCTCGGCTCCACCGAGGTCTTCGACGACCCCCACTGGTTCTGGTCCGACCAGTACGAGTCCAGGATCGAGATGGCCGGCTACGCGCCGACCTGGGACCGGATGGTCCTCCGGGGGTCACTCGCGGACCGCTCGTTCTGCGCGTTCCTGTTGGATGATGGAGGGGTGCTGCGTTCCACGGTGAGCCTCGACTGGAAGCGCGACGTCCG
>DATFGG010000226.1:0-4859 GCA_035249665.1 Actinomycetota bacterium
CGCCCGCTCGGGCACCATGTGCACGAAGCCGAGGAGGTCCTGGCTCGAGTCGCGGAACCCGATCCCGCGTCCGATCCCCGTGTCGAACGACGAGGCGGACCGGGACAGGTTGAACGTCGCCATGCATTGGTACGGGTTCCAGGCGTTCACCATGCGGTCGACGTGCTCGTTGGCTGTGGTGACCCGCACGACATCGAGGAGCTCGGTCCATCGATCGCGCAGGCGCTCCAGCGCCACGTCGATCTCGCCACCACGCCGGTAGCGTTCGATCACAGGAAGTACTGGCCGGCGGTCGAGCCTGGTCGATCCCGGAGGGTTGAACTTCGCATCCGGTGGGTTCTCCCCGTAGCCGAGCAGGAAGACGATCTCCCGTGTCTCGTTCGGTGCCAGCTCGAGCTCAACCTGGTGCGACGCGATCGGCGCCCAGCCGTTCGCGATCGAGTTCCGCGATCGACCATCTTCCACCGCCGCCGGCCGTTCCCAGCCGCGGTGCGGTCCCAGGAACTCCTCGCGTTGCGTGTCGAACCCGGATGCCTCCGCCGAGCATGCGAAGTACGCGAAGTGGTTCCGCCGCTCTCGGTACTCGGTCGTGTGGTAGATGACCCCGTCCAGCACCCGCACCTCGCCGGTCGAGAGGTTCCGCTGGTAGTTCGTCTGGTCGTCCCACGCGTCCCAGAGGCAGAACTCGACGGCGCCGAACAGCGAGAGTCTCGCCGTGTCGGTGCGTCGATTGGTCACTGCCGTCCGCCAGATCTCGAGCGGCGCCCCGAGGGGAACGAGGTACAGGCTCTCCGTCTCGATCCCCGACGTCCGGGAGCCGATCACCGTGTACCCGAGCCCATGGCGACACCGGTAGTCCTCCAGGTCGGTTCGGACCGGTTGCCACGAGGGCGACCAGAACGCCCCGGTCGCGGCGTCACGGAGGTACAGGAAGCGGGCGCCGGTGTCGGCCGGTGCGGCGTTGTAGCGGTACCGGGTGAGTCGCCGGAGCCGCGCATCACGGAAGAAGGAGTAGCCGCCGGCCGTGTTCGAGATGATCGCGAAGAACTCCTCGCTCCCGAGGTAGTTGATCCAGGGGAGCGGGGTGTCGGAACGCGTGATGACGTACTCGCGAGCGACGTCGTCGAAGCGGCCGTACCGGGTCAAGGTCGATCCGCGGCCAGACGCTCTCCCGCCTGCTCCCTTCGACGTTCGACGAGATGGTCCGCGACCCCGAGGCACGTGAACGGGAGCGTGGGAGCGAGCAAGAGCGTCACGTCCGGCACCAGCCGGACCATCACGAACGCGTAGGCCGAGACCGCGAGCACAGCGAGTGCGCGTGCCTTCCACACCCCGTCCTGGTCCGCCCGCAGGGCGGCGATGCCGCCCGCGCCGATCCCCGCCACCAGGGCCGTGACGAGGTCGGGAGCGATCGCGGCGACCGGGATGCCGACGAGCAGGGACAGGCCCATCGCCCTGAGGATGGCTCCGGGCGCTCGTGGATGGGTCGAGAGGAGGGCGAGCGCCGTGAACACGAACGGGAGGAACGCGAGCCCGAACGCGATGGGGGGGCCGGCCGGCGGGGCGTTGGCGCTCTCGGAGTCCGCTGCGATCACGCCGACGACGATGGCGAGGTAGGCGGGCACGAGCAGGAGCGTCGACAGCAGGATCGCGCGCCACTTCTGACGGGGCGAGAGCGGTTCCACGCCGGCCGCGGCGCCCCGCCGTCCCCGGGCCATCCCGATCAGCCCTTGACGGCGCCCGCGGTGAGGCCTCGCACGAAGTACTTCTGCAACGAGAAGAACACCAGGAGCGGAAGGGCCATCGAGATGAACGCGGCCGCCGTGAGGAGGTGCCAGTTCTCACCCTCCCGTCCGACCAGTCCCTGGAGGGCGAGCGTCAGCACCCGGGTCTCCCGGCTTCCCCCGAGGAACACGTACGCCACCAGGAGGTCGTTCCACACCCACAGGAACTGGAAGATCGCGAAGGCGGCGAGCGCGGGCACGGACAGCGGGATGATGAGCCGCCAGAAGATCGTGAAGTGGTCGGCCCCGTCGATCCGAGCGGACTCGATGATCGAGGACGGCAGGGACCCGATGTAGTTGCGGAGCAGGTAGATCGCGAGCGGCAGGCCGAACGCCGTGTGCGCGAGCCAGACCCCCAGGAACGTGCCGTTCAGGTCCAGGTCGGGGAAGACGTAGTACCCCCCGACGATCGCACCTTGGCTGTACAGGCGGAGGATGGGGATCAGCGCCATCTGCAGGGGGACCACCAGCAAGCCCACCACCGCGATGAACATCAAGTACCGGCCTCGGAACTCCATCCACGAGAACGCGTAGGCCGCGAAGGCGGCGATCGTGATCGGGATCACGGTCGCCGGGATCGCGACCGCCAGGCTGTTGAGGAACGCGCTCGCGAACCCACCGGTGTCGAGCGCGAGCCGATAGTTCTCGAACGTCCACTGGCTGGTTTCGAACGGATGGGCGAGGGCCGTCCACCATCCGGTCGTGTCGACGAGCGCTTCCGGTCGGAACGACGTGATCAGCACGCCGGCCGTGGGGATCATCCAGATCACGACGATGACGAGCACGGCGATCCGCACGAACCAGCTGCCGGTGCGGGGCTCGAGGCCCTTCGCTTCCTTCGCCCCTCGGACGGGGATCTGTTCGGTCGCCGGAGGGGCCGTGGTCGCGCTCATCGGATCGCCTCCTCCTCCCGGAACCGACGGATGTTCCAGATCATCACGGGCACGATCGCCACGAACAGCACCACGGCGATCGCGGCGGCGCGACCGTCATGGTTGCTGATGAAGAACCAGTCGATCATCCGTTCGGCGATCACCACCGTTCCGTTCGCCTCGGGGCTCCCGATCACGAACACGATGTCGAAGACCTTCAGTGCGTTGATGACCATGTAGGTGGTCACCACGACGATCGTCGGGAGGATGGTCGGGACTATGATCCTCCGGAAGACCTGGAGCTCTGACGCGCCGTCGATCCGGGCGGCCTCGAGGATCTCGTCCGGGATCGACTTGATCGCCGCAGACAGGACCACCATCGCGAACCCGGTCTGCATCCACACCATGATGACCATGAGGAGGAGGTTGTTCCACGGCTTTTCCTGGAGCCACGCCACGGGGTTCTGACCGAGTCCGAGCATGATGCCGTTCAGGAGCCCGATGTTGCTCCCGAACTCCTCCGGTCGGAAGGCGTAGATCAGGGTCCAGGTGGCCGACGCCCCCGCGAAGGAGATCGCCATGGGCAGGAAGATCAGGGATTTCGCGATCGACTCCCCCCGGCCCAGCCGGTCCGCCAGGGTCGCGAACGCCAAGCCGATGCTGACCGCGGCGAGCGGGACCAGGATGATCCAGCCTGCGGTGTTTCGGATCGCGCGGAGCATGTACTGATCCGTGAAAACGAATTTGAAGTTGTCGAGCCCCACGAATGCTTCTCCACCCGAGTCCTTGAAGCTGATCAGGATCGTGTTGATCACCGGATAGACCATGAACACGCTCAGGATCACGAGCGCCGGACCAACGAAGACGTACGGACGAACCCCTTCGCGGTACCGCTCGGGCAGCATCTCGATGGCCCGGTTCATCGCCCAATACAGGAAGAAGACGCCCGCGACACCGACGAAGATCGCCACCCCCACCACGAGCAGACGGTTGGCGTCTTCGTCACGCAGGAAGTCGAACGTGACCCACAGGAGGAAGAACGCCACGATCGGGATCGCGACGGCACCGATCACCCGGAGGAGGAAGACGCCGATCGCGGGGGCGCCGCTGACCGGAGGCTGTTCGACGGTGCCTTCCCCGCTCGGCTGAAGCTCGCTTCCCGTCGTCACTTCACGCGCACCCTCCCCGCGGCACCCGCGGGCCGCGACGCGTGGGGGAGCAGCCCCCTCGGGGCCGCTCCCTCACGCACGGAACCGATCGATGCCGTGCTTAGCTCTCCGGCCAGCTCGCGTCGATGTCCGCGAGCACGGTCTCCAGGGAATCCGGACCCTGTTGCATGTACTCGACCATGCCGGTCCAGAAGCTTCCCGATCCCACCTGCGCCGGCATCTGGTCGCCCGCGTCGAACCCGGCGGTGCCGTTCGCCAGCGCCTCCGCGAGGATCGTGGAGGCCTCGCCCAGGATGGGGTTCGCGTAGCAGTCCGATCCCACGTTCACGTTCGGGGACAGTCGGCCGAGCCCGGGATCGCCGGCCATCGCGCACTGGACGTCCTCGGCGCTGAATCGCTCGAGGAAGTCCACGATCTCCTGCCGGTTGTCGAACGGTACGGCCAGCTCGCCGGCGATCAGCGTGTCCGCCGTGTCGATCTCGGGGAACGGGAACCAGTCGTAGTCGACCCCTGCCTCCGTGCCCTCCGGGAAGAACGCGGAGATGAACGTCGCCTGGTGGTGCAGGAAGCAGTCCGCCGGCTCGTTGAACATCGGCAGCGGCGCGTCCCCGAAGGGGAGCGCGGTGGTGTTCTCCGCCCCGCCGAGGACGTAGCCGTCCGTGAACATGATCTGCCCGAACATCTCGCCCGCACTGACCACCGCCGGATCGTTGAATGGGATCTCGTGCGTGGCCCATTGCTGGTACTTGTCCAGCCCTGCGGTCTTGAGCATGATCTCTTCCATCCAGTCCGTCGCCGGCCAGCCTGTGGCCGTTCCGGACTCGAACCCGACGCACCACGGTGTGTTGCCGTCGGCCACCATCTGGTCCGACAGGGCGATCAAGTCGTCCCAGGTGGTCGGGACCTCGTACCCGGCAGCGTCGAAGTCGTCCTTCGCGTACCAGATCATGCTCTTGTAGTTGGCGTTGGTGGGGAAGCCGTAGTGCGCGCCGTCGACCTCGCCCAGCGAGAGGTAGTACTCGCCGAACGTCGAC
>DATFGG010000227.1:0-3902 GCA_035249665.1 Actinomycetota bacterium
ACCGATGGTAGTGGGCACGCGCGGATCGCTCAGCGCATGCCGATGTGATCCATCGCCTCCTGGCGGGTGCGGGCATCGGATCGGAAGAGCCCTCGCACCGCCGAGGTCACGGTGACGGCGCCGGCCTTCTTGATCCCTCGCATCGTCATGCACAGGTGCTCGGCCTCGATCACCACGAACACTCCCCGCGGCGTGAGCGCGCGATCGATCGCCTCCGCGATCTCGGTGGTCAGGCGCTCCTGGACCTGTGGTTTCTTCGAGAGCAGATCGACGACCCGCGCGATCTTCGACAGTCCGGTGATCTGTTGCGCCTTGTTCGGGATGTACGCGACGTGCGCCTTCCCGGCGAACGGGATCAGGTGGTGCTCGCAGAACGATTGCAGCGGGATGTCACGGACCATGATCATCTCGTCGTGGTCGGCGCCCTCCACCACCGTGACGAGCTCCGAGGCGTCCTTGCCGATCCCGGCGAACGTCTCCTCGTACATGCGGGCCACGCGGGCGGGCGTCTCCCGCAGTCCGCCGCGGTCGGGGTCCTCGCCGATCCCCTCGAGGATCAGGCGTACACCTTCCTCGACCTTCTTGGCGTCGAACGAGTCGGGTGGCCCGAGTAGATCCATCGCGCGGATGCTACCGGGGAACCAACGCGTCGAGGGCGGCGGGGAGGCCGCCGAGGTTGGGGAGCTCGCCGGCGCGTGGCAGATCGCTCGACTCGTCCAGCCGGTTGATCCAGACGCACGGGAGCCCGAGCTGCGCACACGGCTCGACGTCGTGATACAGCGATGCCGCCACGTGCACGTGGCGGGCCCGGTCGGCCGACGTCGTTCGGAAGAACGTGTCCCAATGACCGAAGGCGGGCTTGTAGGAGCCGGCCTCGGCCGCCGTGATCCGCAGGTCCACCTCCACCCCGATCGTCTCCAGCGAGGCGGCGAGCATGTCCGGGTCGGTGTTCGACAGGATGGCGAGCTTCCAGCCACGATCCCGGAGCTCGCCGAGCGCTCCCGGCGCATCAGGGAACGGTCGCCACGACGGCACGGCGTCGCCGAGCGCGTCGTCCAGCCCCGGAGGCACCTCGAGCTGATCCTCCTCGGCGATCGTGGCGAGCGTCTCACGCAGGACCTGTCGATAGGTGATACCTCGCCCGGCCTGGATGCGCGGCTCCACGTCGTGGTAGCGCTGGAACAGCCGTTCGCCGCCCTCGTCCGGCCAGACCTTGACCAACGCCCTTCGCACGCCTCCGTCCCAGTCGATCAGCGTGCCGTAGCAGTCGAACGTCGCCCAGCGGTCGGTCATCGACGGTGTTCCATCACCGACGCAGCGGTCCCGGCGCGTCGGGAGACGGGAACATCTCGGTCCGCGACACCGCGAGGCCGGCGCTGCGGACCTCTGGGGCGCGCGGCGCACGCTTCTCGACGGCCTTGAAGAACGCCTCGACCTCGTCGCGATCGAGCGTCTCCTTCTGCAGCAGCAGCGCCGCGAGCTCGTCGAGCCGCTCCCGGTGCTGAGTCAAGATCTCGAGCGCCACGTCGTGCGCCTCGTCGATCAACCGGCTGATCTCCTGATCGATCTCGAACGCGACGGCCTCGGAGTAGTCGGGTGTAGACGCCCAGTCGCGGCCGAGGAAGACCTCGCCTTGCTTCTGCCCGAGCGTCCTCGGCCCGATCGCGTCACTCATCCCGTGCTCCGTCACCATCTGGCGGGCGATCTTCGTGGCGCGCTCGATGTCGTTGCCCGCGCCGGTCGAGATGTCGCCGGCGATGATCTCCTCCGCGACACGTCCGCCCATCAGCATCGCGAGCTCGTCGCGGAGCTCCTCCCGCGTCATCATGAACTTGTCTTGCTCGGGGAGCGTGAGCGTGTACCCCAGGGCGCGGCCGCGCGGGATCACGGTGATCTTGTGGACCTCGTCGGTGTTCGGGAGGACGTGCGCGACCATCGCGTGACCGCCCTCGTGGTAGGCGATCAGCCGCCGCTCCTGCTCGCTCATGACGCGGCTCTTGCGCTCCGGCCCCGCCATCACCCGGTCGACGGCTTCCTCGACCTCTTGCATCGTGATCGTCTTCTTCGACCGTCGCGCCGCGAGGAGCGCGGCCTCGTTGATCACGTTCGCGAGATCGGCGCCGGTGAAGCCCGGTGTGCGCCGCGCGAGGATCTCGAGGTCGACCCCCGGATCGAGCGGCTTGCCCTTCGCATGGATGTGGAGGATCGCCTTTCGGCCCTCGAGGTCGGGCCGGTCGACGACGATCTGTCGGTCGAAGCGCCCGGGCCGGAGCAGGGCCGGATCCAGGATGTCGGGCCGGTTCGTGGCGGCCATCAGGATCACCGTCGACCGTTGGTCGAAACCGTCCATCTCGACGAGCAGCTGGTTCAGGGTCTGCTCGCGTTCGTCGTGGCCACCGCCGAGCCCCGCGCCGCGATGGCGGCCGACGGCGTCGATCTCATCGACGAACACGATCGCCGGAGCGCTCGCCTTCGCCTGCTCGAACAGGTCACGGACCCGGGCGGCGCCGACGCCGACGAACATCTCGACGAAGTCCGACCCGCTGATCGAGTAGAACGGCACGCCCGCCTCTCCCGCGACCGCTCGCGCGAGGAGGGTCTTGCCCGTGCCGGGAGGGCCGAACAGGAGGACGCCTCGGGGGATCTTCGCACCCATCGCCTGGAACTTCGACGGGTGCTGCAGGTACTCCTTGACCTCCTCCAGCTCCTCGATCGCCTCGTCCACGCCGGCGACGTCCTTGAACGTGGTCTTCGGCTGATCCTTCCCGACGGTCTTGTGCCGGCTGCGACCGAACTGCATCACCCGCCCGCTGCCGCCCTGGGAGCGATTCATCATCCAGAGCAGGAGCCCGGCGAGGAGCAAGATCGGCAAAACGTAGTAGAGGAGCTGCACCAGATCGTTGGGTTTCTGCGAGGTGACCTGGAGGGGGACGTCGGCCTCCCGCAGCTCGGTCGTCAATTCGTCGGCGAGCTCGAGCGGATAGGAGACAACGTATTCCGTGCCATCGGTGAGCTCGCCCCGGACCACTTGGTCGCCCTCGAGGAGCTCCGCGTTGCGGACCCCTCCGTCCTCGAGCACGGCCCAGAACTGCGAGAGGTTGATCTCCTCCGCCGTCTCGGGTCGCTGGACGAGCGACAGCACGCCGAAGAACACGACGACCGCGCCGACGATCCACAAGGTCGGTGTGCGGGCGAGGCGTCGGAACGGAGGTTCGGGCTGGGCCACGGATCGCCTCTTTCAGGACCCCACAGAGTCGCTTCGGGATGCAACGGGCCCCGGCATGTGCGTGCCCGAGCCCGTCAGCAAGGGTAGCACCCGTCCCTGCTGCGACAGGTCGCGCTCACCGGATGCCCGTGTCGACGAACACCTCGATCTCGGTGAACGAGCCTTCCTCGACCGTGACGGTCTGCGGCTCCGCGGTGGGTGGCGTCGATGCCGCGTCGATCGTCACCTCGTACGTCCCCGGCGAGAGCGACAGCTCGAAGCGGCCGTCGGCATCGGTGGAGGCGGTGAACGTCTCGCCTGAATCCGTCGCGGTCGCGACGACGATGCCGTCCCAGGGGAGATCGGGACACGGAGACTCCGCCATCTCCACCGGGCACTGGGGACCGGCGAGCGCTCGACCACGCACCCCCGAGGCCCCGTCCCCGGGGGCGTCGCCGCACGCCGCGAGGATGACGACGAGGAGGAGCGCGATCCGCTTCACACCGGCTTCGACGGGCGAGATCGGCCAGACGGTTCCGCTAGCCGCCGTACGCCTCCGGCTTCAGGGTGGCGATGTAGGGGAGGTTGCGGTAGCGCTCGGCGAAGTCGAGCCCGTAGCCGACCACGAAGTCGGGCGGGATGTCGAAGCCGACGTAGCGGATGTCGAGGGGGACCTTCTGGATCCCCGTCTTCCGCA
>DATFGG010000228.1:0-4683 GCA_035249665.1 Actinomycetota bacterium
ATCGAGGTGGAGATGTTCGGACGGACCAGACGGATGCCGGCCGGGCCGGCGCTGATCGCGTTGTCCGCAGGGGCGCCGCTCGTCTCCGGTCCCACCTTCACGACGCGGGACGGGTGGGTCGAGGTGCTCTCCGAGGTCACGATCGAGCCGACCGGTCGGAGGAAGGACGACGTCATCGCGCTCACGCGCGCGCTGGCCGCCTCGTTCGAGAAGGCGATCGCCTCCGCGCCCTCGGACTGGCACCTGTTCCAGCCCGGTTGGGACGCGTAGGGCCCGTGCGCATCGCGCTCGTCTGTCCCTACGACTGGCAGGCGGCCGGGGGTGTGCAGGTGCATGTCGCGAACCTCGCGGCCCAGCTCCGAGAGCGCGGGCACGAGGCGGTCGTGCTCTCACCCTCCGTCGCGGCGCCCACCGAGCCATGGGTCCGCTCCGTCGGGCGACCCTTCCGTGTGTCCTACCGTGGCACCGTCGCCCCGATCGCGCCGCTGGCGTATCGGCGCACGCGCGCCGTCCTCGCCGAGCTGCGACCCGACGTCGTCCACGTCCACGAGCCGCTCACGCCGAGTGCGTCCATGTACGCGACGATCGCGTCGCGAGCGCCGGTCGTGGCGACCGTGCACGCCTACCTCGACCGCTCGCGGGCGATGGAGCTCGCGGCGCCCGTGCTTCGCCACGTCTGGTCGCGGGTCTCGGTCGGCGTCGCGGTCTCGCACGCGGCGGCGGCGTTCCTCCGCCGGGCGTTGCCCCGGGCCGAGCTCGAGATCGTGTCGAACGGCGTCGACGTGGAGGCGTTCGCGGACGCCGAGCCTCGAGCCGGCCTGCCCCCCGGCCGACGGATCGCCTGGGCGCACCGGTTGGATCCACAGAAGGGGTTCTTCGTCGCCGTCGCCGCGTTCCCCAAGGTGCTCGCCGAGGTCCCCGACGCCGTCCTCGTGGTAGCGGGGGACGGCCGGGATCGCGAGGCTCTGAGCCTCCTCACCCCTGCCGCACTCGAGCGTGTACACATGTTGGGTGCCGTCGCGAACGACCGACTCCCGGCGATCCACGCGGCCTGCGACGCATTCGTCGCGCCTGCCATCGCCCAGGAGAGCTTCGGCATGTCCCTGGTCGAAGCGATGGCGGCCGGCCTCCCCGTCGTCGCCAGCGATATCCCCGGGTACCGAGAGGTCGTCACCGACGGCGTCGAGGGTGTCCTCGTACCGCCGCGGGACCCGGAAGCGCTCGCGGCTGGCCTGGTCCGGGTCCTGCAGGAGCCCCAGCTGGCGGCGCGTCTCGGCGGGGCCGGCCGCGAACGCGCCGGGGCCTTCGACTGGCCGATCGTCGTCGACCGCCTGGAGGAGCTGTACGGCCGCGCCATCGAGAGCGCTGGCTACGATAGGTCCCGATGAACGCCTGGTGGATCGTGCTCGGGATCGTCGTGCTCGTGCTGCTCGCCGCGATCTGGATCTACAACCGGCTGGTCAGCCTTCGAACGCGTGTGGACAACGGCTGGTCGCAGATCGACGTGCAGCTGCGTCGTCGCGCCGACCTGATCCCGAACCTGGTCGAGACGGTGAAGGGCTACGCGACGCACGAGCGTGAGGTCTTCGAGCACGTCACCGAGGCGAGGGCGCGGTCGATCGGCGCCACCGGCGTGTCGGATCAGGCCGACGCCGAGGATCAGGTCACCGCGGGACTCCGGCAGCTCCTCGCGGTCGTGGAGAACTATCCCGACCTGAAGGCGAACGAGAACTTCCTCGCACTGCAGGAGGAGCTGGTCGCGACCGAGTCGAAGATCGCCTACGCCCGGCAGTTCTACAACGACCAGGTGATGCGGCTGAACACCTTGATCCAGTCGTTCCCGTCCTCCGTGGTCGCGGGCGCGTTCGGCTTCACCGAGCGTCCCTTCTTCGAGATCGACGAACCGACCCGCGGGCCTGTCTCGGTGGACCTCTCCTAGCCCGTGTACGAGCAGATCGCGGCGAACAAGCGGAAGACGGCGATCCTGTTCGTGCTCGCCGTCCTCCTGTTGGGCGGTGTGGGCTACACGCTGGGCCTCCTGACGGACAGCGGCCCGGTGGGCCTCGTGATCGCGCTGGTCGTCGCGGTCGTGATGTCGGTGGGCTCCTACCTCTACGGGGATCGGATCGTGCTCGCCTCGACGCGAGCGAAGGAGGTCTCGAAGCAAGACGCGCCTCGGTTGCACAACCTCGTGGAGGGGCTCGCCATCGCCGCGGGGATCCCGAAACCGAAGATCTGGATCGTTCCGGAGAGCGCCCCCAACGCCTTCGCGACCGGGCGAGATCCCGAGCACAGCCACGTCGCCGTCACGCAGGGACTGCTGGAGACGATGAACCGGGTGGAGCTCGAGGGCGTGATCGGGCACGAGATGGCGCACGTCCTCGATCGCGACATCCTCGTGGGCACGGTCGTCGCGACGCTCGTGGGGGCCGCGGTGCTCCTGGCGGAGTTCTTCATGCGGATGTGGTGGTGGGGCGGGTTCCGCGGCAGGCGGGGGAGCGACTCCGGTGGCGGGGCCGCGTCCGCGATCATCTTCGCCGTGGGGTTCCTCCTCTTGATCTTGGCACCGATCTTCGGGCAGCTGATCCGGTTGGCGGTGTCCCGCAACCGCGAGTTCCTGGCCGACGCACAGGGGGCGATGCTCACGCGCTATCCACCCGGGCTGATCGCCGCGCTCAAGAAACTCCAGTCGGCGCCCACCGCGATGCGCTCCGCGAACAACGCGACCGCTCACCTGTGGCTGAATCAGCCCTCCCGGCTGGAAGGTGAGCGGCTCGGGACACTGGAGCGGCTGTTCTCCACGCATCCGCCGCTCGCGGAGCGCATCCGTCGCCTGGAGGAGATGTGACGTTCCCGTCGAGATGTCCCGGGGTGTTTGGGCGGACGGGTGTCCGGAGATAGTCTCGCTCGTCGGGTCCCGTGAGGGACCCGCTCGCTTTCCCAACATCACTCCCCGGACGTCGAGAACCAGGAGGCTCACCCGTGGCATTGACCCAACGAGGGAAGGTCGTGATCGGCGTGGTGGCCGCCGTCGTGGTGGCCGCGCTGGCGGTCCTCGCCTTCACGGGGAACGCTCCCGCGCCGCTCAAGGGCATCGTGGATGCGGTGGCGGGGCGCCCCGACCCCTGCCCCCTCACCGGGAAGGTCCAAGGCGACGAGGGCCCGCCCGATCGTCCTGTCCTCGCGGTGAAGGTCGAGAACACCCGCGACGCGTATCCGCTCGCGGGTCTCGAACGCGCCGACGTGATCTTCGAGGAGCCCGTGGAGGGTGGCATCACCCGGTTCGCCGCGCTCTTCCAGTGCCGTGACGCGGGGCGCGTGGGACCGGTGCGGAGCGCGAGGACGACGGATCCCAAGATCCTGCTCCAGCTCTCGGATCAGCCGATCCTCGCGTTCTCCGGAGCCCACGCGAAGGTGACCGCAGCCCTCGAGGATGCGAACCTCCTTCAGCTCACGGAAACGTCCGGGAACGTCGCCTACGAGCGGGACGACGCGCGTTCCGCGCCGCACAACCTCTTCGTCGCTACCAGGCCGCTCTTCCGCCTCGCCACGGAGGCAGGCGTCGATGTCTCTGCCCCGCCGGCACTCTTCGGATTCGACGAGGAAGTGCCGACCCCGAGCAAGCGTCGCTCGTCCGCGACCGTCTCGTTCTCCAGCTCGAACGTGGTCGAGTGGAGCTGGGATGGCGAGCGGTGGGTCCGGCAGCTGGACGGCGCGCCGATGCTCACGGAGGGCGGTGCGGAGATCGCCGTCGACAACGTCGTGATCCAGGAAGTCGTCGTCACGGATTCCGACATCCTCGATGTGGCCGGGTTCCCGTCGCCGGAGGTGCAGCTCCTGGGAGAGGGTCGTGCCTGGGTCCTGCGGGACGGCCGTCTCGTCATCGGCCGGTGGCGGCGCGACTCGCTCGGAGACGTAACGGTCTTCGAGACCCGGGGCGGCGAGGAGATCGCCCTCGCGCCAGGCACAACGTTCGTCGAGCTCATGCCGGCGGACGCCGGAGGAGCGACGTTCGAGCGGTAGGAGCCGGCTTCTCCCCAGGTCGGCGGCGGTACACTCAGGCCATCCCAGCGCACCCCGCGCAGGCGCCAGGGCAGAGGCCAGGGCAGAACGAGGAGGGCGAATGCAGCGCGAAACCGGCACCTTCACGGTGAAGTCCGGCCTGGCCGAGATGCTGAAGGGCGGCGTCATCATGGACGTCACCACGGCCGAGCAAGCGAAGATCGCGGAAGACGCCGGTGCGTGCGCGGTGATGGCGCTCGAGCGCGTGCCGGCCGACATCCGGCGCGACGGAGGCGTGGCCCGCATGGCCGACGCGACGAAGGTCGAGGAGATCCAGCAGGCGGTCTCGATCCCCGTGATGGCGAAAGCCCGGATCGGCCACTTCGTGGAGGCGCAGATCCTGCAGTCCCTCGGCGTGGACTACATCGACGAATCCGAGGTGCTCACGCCCGCCGACGAGGAGTACCACATCGACAAGTGGGCGTTCACCGTGCCGTTCGTGTGCGGAGCGCGCGACCTCGGCGAGGCCCTCCGCCGCATCGCCGAGGGCGCCGCGATGATCCGCACGAAGGGCGAGGCCGGTACCGGGAACGTCGTGGAGGCGGTCCGCCACCAGCGCGCGATGCTCCGCCAGATCGCCGAGGTGACGCAGCTCAGGCCGGAGCAGTACGTCACGAAGGC
>DATFGG010000229.1:0-5453 GCA_035249665.1 Actinomycetota bacterium
CCCCCGTATGCTCGATCCATGGGTCGTCACGGCTTCTTCCGCGTCTCTCCGATCGACGAGGATCACCGGAAGGTCGACCGCGCGACCGTCCGTCGCGTGGTCGGCACCTTCCGTCCATACAAGGGCAAGGTCGGCCTGGTCGGGCTGATGATCGGCGTGACGTCCGGGCTCGGCGTCATCAACCCGTTGATGATCGTGCTGGTCTTCGACGAAGCCCTGTTCGGCCCGAACGGCGTGTGTCAGGGGCGGCCGTGCCCGAACCTGCCGCTGCTGTATCTCTACGTCGGGATCATGATCGCGGTCCCGATCGTGACGAGCATCATCGGGATCGGCCAGACGTACCTCACGAACGTCGTCGGCCTGAACGTGATGCAGGACCTGCGGAACCGGCTCTACCAGCACCTCCAGGCGATGCCGCTCCGGTTCTTCACGACGACGAGGACGGGGGAGATCCAGTCGCGGCTGGCGAACGACGTCGGGGGAGTGCAATCCGTTGTCACCGACACCGCGTCGACGGTGCTTTCGAACGTCGTCACGATCATCAGCACGATCGTCGCGATGCTCGTGATCTCGCTCCCGCTCACCATCCTGTCCCTCCTGCTGCTTCCGTTGTTCCTCTGGCTCACAGTGAAGGTCGGCAGGGCTCGACGGGAAGTCGCGACCAACACCCAGCGGACCCTCGCGGACATGACCACGATCACCGAGGAGACGCTCAGCGTGAGCGGGATCCTGCTGTCGAAGGCCTTCGGCCGTCAGCGGTTCGAGAGCGACCGCTTCCGGGGCGAGAACGAACGCCTGACCGGTTTCCTGCTCCGTCAGACGATGATCGGCCGGTCGTTCTTCGCGCTCGTGGGCACGTTCTTCTCGATCACGCCTGCCCTCGTCTACCTGGTGGCGGGGTGGGTGAACTCGAGCGGGGGTCGGCCGGTCATCGCGGCGGGGATGCTCGTCGGCTTCACCACCCTGCAATCGCGGCTCTTCTTCCCGATCGGCTCGATGCTGCAGGTCTCGACCGAGGTGCAGTCCTCGCTCGCGCTCTTCGATCGGATCTTCGAGTATCTCGACCTGCCGCACGAGATCCAGGACGCGCCGGATGCCGTGAGGATCCACGACGTGAAAGGCCGCGTCCGGCTCCGAGACGTGCGCTTCCGGTACGAGGACCCACCTCCCGAGGAGCGGGGAAGCATCCCTGTCTCGCCCGACACCTCACCGCTGGGTGACGACGACCCCATCCCGAGGGAGTGGACGCTCGACGGCGTCGACCTCGAAATCAGACCCGGGCAGCTCGCGGCGCTGGTCGGACCGTCGGGTGCCGGCAAGACCACCGTGACCTACCTCGTGCCCCGGCTCTACGACGTCCAGGAGGGTGCGGTCGAGATCGACGATCGGGACGTCCGGAAGATCACGCTCGAGTCGCTCGGCGAGGCGATCGGCGTGGTCACGCAGGAGACCTACCTGTTCCACGACACGGTGCGGCGCAACCTCCAGTACGGCAAGCCCGATGCGACCGACGAGGAGCTGATCGCCGCCGCACGCGCGGCGAACATCCACGACCGGATCGCCGAGCTCCCCGAGGGCTACGACACCGTCGTCGGGGAGCGCGGGTACAAGCTCTCGGGCGGTGAGAAGCAGCGGCTCGCGATCGCCCGGGTCGTCCTGAAGGACCCGCGGATCCTGATCCTCGACGAGGCGACGTCGTCCCTCGACACGACCTCCGAACGGCTCGTCCAGTCGGCGCTCGAGCCCCTGATGAAGGGGCGCACGACGATCGCGATCGCGCACCGCCTGTCGACGATCCTCTCCGCCGACGTGATCTTCGTGCTCGATCGGGGGCGTATCGTGGAACGAGGGACGCACGACGAGTTGCTGCGGCACGGTGGCCTGTACGCGCAGCTCTACGAGCAGCAGTTCCGCGGCGGCCTCGTGCAGGCCGAGTTCGAGGACGGTGTGATCCTCGCCTCCGGCGAGGTCGTGCGCACCGAGAGCTGAAGCGGTAGCGCTAGTACCCGCCGCCGCCGCCGCCCGGGCAGGACACCAGCAGGACGGTCATCGCAAGCACCGCGATCCAGATCCGCGAGGGCCAGATCGTGGCAGGGAACGTCGTTGTCCGATGCCGCATGCCGGGACCATTCCCTCAGGTCCGACCCCTCGAAACCTCGAGCTGCTTCCTGTAGGTCAGCAGGACGAACCCGTCCGGGTACACGCGATCTTCGAGTCGCTCGTAGCCGAGGCGCTCGTACATCGCCTGCGCGGCTCCCATCCGCTGGGTCGTGTGCAGGGTCATGAAGGTCTTTCCGGCCTCATGGGCTCGCGCTTCCGATGACGCCATCAATGCTCGCGCAACGCCCCGCGACCTCGCCGTCGGGTCCACCCCCAGCATCCGGATGTGAGCCTCCCCCGGGTCGAGCGAGCGCGGTTCCTGGTCGCCGTCGCGCACCCGCCCGTCGAGCTCGAGGGTGAGTGACCCGAGGATGCGATCGTCCTCGACCGCCACCATGATCGTGGTCTGATCGGCGCGGGCTCGGACGTCGGCGATCCGCAGGAGATAGCGCTCCCAGTCGTCCTCGCCCGGCCGAACGTACTCGCGATACGCCTCCGCGGTGACCCGTCCGGCCTCGGCGTAGTCCGCGGGCGTGGCTTCCCGGACCTCCATCGCCGGAAGGCTAGCGGAGGGTTCCGAGCCCGACCTGCCCGTCGATGACCGTCAGGTTCGTTGACTTCTCGAGGGTGAAGGGGAGGATGGAGCGGTGACGGAGCCCCAGCTGGGACGACAGCTCCTCGCGGCGCACAGGGCCCTCGCGGCAGAGCTCGTGCTGGAGCTCGAGGAGCGAGGATGGCCCGAGCTCCGAGCGTCCCAGGCCTCGCTGGTGCTGAACGTCGACCGGCGCTCCGGCACCCGGTTGACCGAGCTCGCCCGCCGGGCCGGGGTCACGAAGCAAGCGATGATGGTCGTCGTCGACGAGCTCGAGGTGCGAGGGTTCGTTCGCCGGACACCGGACCCGGACGACGGCCGGGCGAAGGTGGTCCGGCTGACGGCGCGAGGCCGGACGCTCGGCGCCGAATGCAGGAGGGCCGTCGCCGCTGTCGAGGCTCGAACGAGGAGGACGCTGGGCGGGCGGCGCTACGAAGGATTGCGGGAGGCGCTCGACCTCCTGCTCGAGACCGAGGAAGAGACCGCGTGAGCGGTCTCAGCCTCGGAGGGCAGGCCGATCGGCTCGGAACCGTTCCAGGGGGATCTCGGGCGCTTCACCGGTAACGAGATCCGCCAGCACCTCGCCGATGAGCGGTGTGAACTTGAAGCCGTGGCCGCTGCATGGGGATGCCACAACCACCGGTCCGACCCGATCGAGGACGAAATCCTCGTCGGGGGTCGTCGTGTAGAGGCACGTCTCGGTGCGGAGGGGTCTGGCACCGGACGCGAGGCGCCGCCCCACCCAGTCGGCGACCTGACGCTCGCGCGCTTCGTCGGCGTCGAACGACCTGCTGTCCGGATCGACGACGGGGCCGGACAGATGTGCGCCCGCCTTGATCGTTCCCGGCTCGAAGGGGTCGGGAACGATGTACGGCGGCTGCTCGGGCGCGTCGTCCCAATCGATCACCGTGGGCAGCTCCGTGGCGTCCGCGTCGAAGTACGTCGACTGCTCGAGGCTCGGTCGCAGCGCCAACGGGATCCCCGCCCGCCCCAGGATCGAGCCGGACCACGCGCCGGCTGCCACGATCGCCACCGGCGCCCGGATCGTGCTCGACGCCGTCACCACCTCCACGCCGTCCCCGCTCGCGACGATCGATTCCGCCTCCGTCTCCTCCCGAACCTGCGCACCGTGCGCGGTCGCCAGTCGGGCGATCGTGCGAACCGCCTCCCGGGAACGCAGGACCGCCCCGTCGGGCTGGTAGACGAAGGACGAGCCCGGAGAGAAGCGGAGCATCGGCCAGCGCTCCGCGACCTCCGCGTCCGACGGGCGCTCCAGGCGCTCGCCGGCCTGCTCGAGGGCTCGTGCCGACGCATCGGTCGCCGCGCCCACGTCGAGCCCGCCCACCACGCGCAACAGCTCCACGCCGGCCTCGTCCTCCAGCTCCCGCCACCGCTCCAACGAGCGCCTGGCCATCCGGACGTAGAGAGGGTCGTGATACGTGAGGCGGAAGTTGCGTGTCGTCCCCGCGGTGCTTCCCCGGGCGTGCCCGAGGGTGAATCGCTCGAGCAGGATCACGGCACGTCCCCTCGCGCTGAGCGCGCGCGCCGCGGCCGTGCCCATCGGTCCGCCTCCCACGATCACGACGTCGACGTGCTCCATCGCGGGCGGAGCGTACCGGGTAGTGGACGCCGCCCGTGGGCCGGGCGAGACTCGGGTGGTGACGGAGCCGGGTCCCCCCACAGTGGAGACGCCGATCGACGTCCCCGAGCCGGACCGGGAGACGTGGCGGCGGCAGTGGCCGCCGATGTCCTACTGGATCCGGCTGCTGCTGACGATCGCGGCCGTCTCCGCCGTGCTGGTGGCTCTGTGGTCGGTGATCAACATCGTGATCCTGGTCCTGATCTCCCTCGTGCTGGCGATCGGCCTGGATCCGGCGGTTCGTTGGATCGAGCGGCGTGGACGGTCCCGCGGCCGGGCGGTGACGATGATCTTCCTGGGAGCCCTCGCCGTCGTGATCCTCTTCGCCTCGTTGGTGATACCGCCCCTCGTCACCCAAGTGGGCGAGCTCGCCGACGACATCCCCGGTTATGCGGCACGGCTTTCCCAACGGGACGACGCCATCGGACGCTACGTCCGCGAGAACGATGTCGCGGAGCGACTCCAGACGTTCGTCGAGGAACTTCCCGCGAAGATCACGAACTCTTTCGGCACGATCGTCGGGGTCGCCGGGAAGGTGGGGGGCTTCATCTTCAATGCGGTGACGGTTGCGATCCTGACGATCTACTTCATGCTCGCGCTGCCTCGGATGCGCAGAACCGCGGCGATCTGGTTCGCCCCCGAGAACCGAGATCGCGCTGAAGATGTCATGGATCAGGCGATCTCGAGGATCGGCGGATACGTGGCCGGCATCCTCACGACCGCATCGATCTCAGGCGGCTCCGCCCTCCTCTTCTTCACGATCCTGCGGTTGTTCGATGTCAGGATGCCTTTCGCGGTGCCGCTCGCGGTGTTCTCAGGCGTCGCGGGATTGATCCCCGCGGTGGGTGCGTACATCGGCGCCGCGCCCGCCGTGATCGTGGGGTTCTTCCAGTCGACTCTCACGGGGATCCTGGTGCTCGTCTACTTCATCGTGTACCAGCAGGTGGAGAACTACGCGATCCAGCCGCGGATCATGAAGAACGCCGTGAACCTTTCGCCGACCGCCGTGATCCTCGCCACGTTGGTGCTGGGCTCCCTCGGTGGATTCGCCGGCGCGGTGCTCGCCTTGCCGGTCGCCGCCATCATCAAGGTCATCATCGTGGAGGTCTACCTGCGCGACCG
>DATFGG010000230.1:0-11416 GCA_035249665.1 Actinomycetota bacterium
CTGCACATGAACCTTGCGGCTCGCGCGCTCGAGCGCGTCGGCGACAACGCCGTGGACATCGCCGAACAGGTCGGGTTCCTGATCACCGGCGAGTTCCGGGAGTTCACCGACGCATCCCACGACGTCCCCGAGGCCGGAAGGCCGGCGTGACGTCGAGCGGTTCACAGGCACGGATCCTGATCGTCGAGGATGAAGCGTCGCTCGCCGATACGGTGCGGTACAACCTCGAGCGGGAGGGGTACGCCGTCGCGGTGGCGTCGGACGGGCGTCGTGCTTTGGACCGGTTCCGGATGGACGATCCGTCCCTCGTGATCCTCGACCTCATGCTGCCAGAGCTCTCGGGCCTGGATGTCTGCCGGCAGATCCGGCAGATCTCGAACGTCCCGATCATCATCGTCACGGCGAAAGACGCGGAGGCCGACAAGGTTTCCGGGCTCGAGCTCGGTGCGGACGACTACGTCACGAAGCCGTTCTCCGTTCGGGAGCTCGTCTCCCGGGTGCGCGCGCACCTGCGTCGGGAGGACATGTCGGGCGGATCGTCGGCAGGCGCGACGTTCAGCGGCGGTCCGGTGGAGCTCGACCCCATCCGCCACGAGGTTCGGATCAGGGGTGAGCTGATCTCTCTCCCCCCGAAGGAGTTCGCTCTCCTCGAGATGCTGCTTCGGTTGAAGGGGAGACTGCTCACCCGCGATCACCTGATCGCCGAGGTGTGGGGGGGCGACTACTTCGGCGATACCAAGACCCTCGACGTGCACGTCAAGCGACTCCGGCAGAAGATCGAGCAGGATCCCCACCAGCCCGTGCATCTGGTCACGGTGCGCGGCCTCGGGTACCGGTTCCTCGACTGACCTTCGGCGGGTATTGCGGCTCCGGCCGCCCGCGTGATATCCAGCGTCCGGCCGACGAATGAAAGGTCCCCCTGGATGCCGAAGCTGCGATTCCGCCTCGTCCCCCGTGACGAGAGCTTCTACGAGATGTTCGTCAACCTGGCGGTCAAGGTCGAGGAGGGAGCAGCCGCGTACCAGGACCTCGTCGTGGACTACCAGGAGGTGACGCGGAAGGCCGATCGATTGAAGGACCTCGAACACGAGGGCGACGAGGTCACGCACGAGATCATGAAGCGGCTGAACACCGTCTTCGTGACGCCACTCGACCACGAGGACATCCACCGGCTCGCGTCCGGTCTGGACGATGTGCTCGATCACATCGAGGCGGCCGCGGATCTGTTCGTGCTCCACAAGATCGAGCAGCCGCTCCCCGAGATGAAGGCGCAGGCCGACATCCTGGTGCAGACCTGCAGGGTCACACGGGAGGCACTCGAGACGCTCCCGAGGTTCAAGGAGCTCGAACGGTATTGGGTCGAGGTCAATCGACTCGAGAACGAAGGGGACCGGGTGTACCGGAGGGCCATCGCAGGGCTCTTCGGTGGCGAGTACAAGGCGATGGACGTCCTGAAGTGGCGAGACGTCATCGACGAAACGGAAGGAGCCATCGACCAGCTCGAGGACGTTTCCAACATGCTCGAGGCGATCGCCTTGAAGAACGCCTGATGGTCTGGTTCGTCCTGTTCCTGGCCTATCTGTTCGAGTTCGCCAACGGGTGGACCGATGCCCCGAACTCGATCGCCACCGTCGTGTCCACGCGGGTGATGCGCCCTCACCATGCGGTCCTGATGGCCGGAGTGTTGAACGTCGTGGGCGCGCTCGTCGTCGGCACCGCGGTCGCCAAGACGATCGCCGAAGGCATCGTGGATCCGAATTTCGTCGGCCTGGAGACCGTCGCTGCGGCGGTGCTCGCAGCCACGCTCTGGGCACTCGCAGCGCAGTTCTACGGTCTCCCCTCCAGCGAGTCCCACGCCCTCGTCGCCGGGCTGCTCGGCGCCGGGTTCGCGGCCGGGGGGCTCAAGGCGCTCGAGAGCGAGGGGACGAACAGATCGCTGATCGGACTCGTCTCTTCGCCCCTGGGGGGATTCCTGCTCGGTTTCATCCTGATGGTGCTGATCTACCGGGTGTTCGCGCGCGTGCGCATGGCCACGGTCCGGAAGGCCTTCGGCAAGGGGCAGATCGTGTCCGCGGCGTTCATGGCCTTCAGTCACGGGACGAACGACGCCCAGAAGACGATGGGGATCATCGCCCTCACCATCGCCCTCAACGAGGCAGGAACGGCCGGCAACGTCGGTGAGCTCACGATCGCCCCGTGGATCGTCCTCTCCGCAGGGCTCGTGATGGGCCTCGGCACGATGGTCGGCGGCTGGCGGGTCGTGCGCACGCTCGGGATGCGGATGACCCACCTCGAGCCTGTCCAAGGGTTCGCAGCCGAGACCGGCGCGGCCACCGTGATCACGGTGGCGGCGCGCCTCGGGATCCCCGTGTCGACGACGCATGCGATCGGCTCGGCCATCATGGGCGTCGGTGCGACCAAGCGCTTCTCGGCGGTCCGATGGGGGGTCGCAGGGCAGGTGGTCGCCGCGTGGGTCCTCACGTGGCCATCGTGCGCTCTGCTGGGGTATGCGTTGCAGAAGTTCTTCTCGTTCCTGGCCTGAGCGGCCGGATCAGGTGGAGGCTGCCGGATCCGCCTTGCTCATCCGATGGGTCTCCGTCGTGAGCTCGAGGATCTGACGCGAGACCTCGAGGAGCTCTTCGTTCTGCTTCTCCTCAGCCTGCACCAGCTGCCACTGGTGCTCCGCCAGCGCCTCGCGCTTCGCGTCCGCCCGGTTCTGGCTGATCATCACGAACGTCGACAGGAAGATCGCCTCCAGGGAGACGATCATCGTCAGCAGGCCGAACGGGAACGGCTCCACACGAAGGGCGATCCACAGCGCGAACCAGACGACGTGGAGGTAGACGAACGGCATCGAGCCGGCGAAGCGGGTGACGGCGTCGGCGATCCGGTTCTGCAGGTTCTTCTCACGTTCCTCGGCCGACTCCCTCAGGATCGGGTGGGTCCAAGGAGTCTCGCGTCGCGGCGCCATCTGCCTCCCTCTTCCTCGCTCGTCGCGGACAAGGCTAGCCTTCGGGCGGCGGAACACGCGAGTCCGTCGGTTCCTGTCGGCTCCGGGGTACGCTCCGAGGATGGAGGCACACGTCGTCCGGGACGGGGCGATCCAGTCCGGCGACGTGCCCGTCGCGGATCTCCGGAGCACCGTCTCCGGCCTCGATGACGGGGCGTGGGTCTGGGTCGACGCCGTCGACCCAGACCACGGCGAGGTCGCGGAGATCCAGCGCCAGCTGGATCTGCACGATCTCGCCGTCGAGGACGTCCGGCACCGCAACCAGCGGCCGAAGCTCGAGTTGTATCCCGGTCACGCGTTCACCGTCTTCCGTCCCCTCGCCGTGGGACCTGACGGCCTCGCGGGGTCCGAGCTTTTCGTGTTCGCCTCGCCTCGCTTCCTCGTCACCCTCCGCTTCGCGCCGGCCTTCGACCTCGCGAAGGCGAAGCTGCGTTGGCCGATCGTGTGCGCGCTCGCGCCCGGCACGGCCTCGGCGCTCTATGCGATCGCCGATGAGATCGTGGACGGCTACCTCGAGGTGGTCGAGGAGCTGGAGGAGCGCGCGGATGAGCTCGAGAACCAGGTCTTCCGATCGGATCCGGCGCCGCGTCAGCCGGAGGCAGGTCCCGAGCTCCAGCTCGAGATCCTCCGTCTCCGTCACGACGCCGTGCAGCTCCGGCGTCACGCGGTCCCGATGCGCCAACTGATCGACCGACTCGCCGACGACTCGGACCTGGTCACGGCGCCGCTCGTCCCCTACCTCCGGGACATCACCGACCACCTGCTCCGCACGATCGAGCTCACGGACGGCGTGCGCGAGATCCTCACCACGGTCGTGGACATCCGGATGGCGCAGTCGGCCCACCAACTCAACGAAGTGATGAAGAAGCTGACGGCGTGGGCGGCGATCATCCTCGTCCCGACCTTGGTCGCAGGGATCTATGGGATGAATTTCCGGCACATGCCGGAGCTCCGCTGGGTCGTCGGCTACCCGCTCGCGCTCGGACTGATGGCCGTCTCCTCGGTCTGGCTGTACCTGGGGTTCCGGAAGCGCGGGTGGCTCTAGCCGTGTGTCGGGCGCTCAAGGTGCTCTGCGTCGCCGGCGACGAGGAGGAACTCCGGGCTCTCCGGCTCGCGACGACCGCCGCGGAGTGGGAGCTCACCCCGGGCGCGACGAACCAGGCCGATGCGTTGGGTGTGGTCGATTCCGAGCGCCCGCACGCGATGGTGGCGTTCGGTCGCTACGAGCAGTTGGTCTGGCTCGTTCGGGAACGGTTCCCAGCGATGCGGATCCTGACGGATCGGGACACGCCCGGGGCGAGCGCCGTCGCGACCTCCCGCGATGACGTGCGGGAGGTGCTCCGATCGCTCGCGCGCCCGGGCGGTCCGATCCTCGAGCAGCCCTGAGCTCAGAGTGCCCAGGGATCCCAGCCGTAGTGCTTCACCATGCGCATCGTGACCATGATGTTCGCGCGGGCGTTGAACGCGGACCAGTCCCTGAATCCGAAGTCCGCAGCTCGGCCGGGCCAGTACTTGAGGAGGTGCTGGTAGATGCCCGCCGCTCCTCCCGCGGCGTTGTAGGCGCTCGGCCGGTAGCGGGATTCGCGCCACGCGACGTAGAGCGCTGTCTCGGTGCTCACGCCGTGATGCCATGCCGCGCAGCGGATGAGCCGCTTCACGTGCCAGGTGCTCTGTCGCCAGTCGATCGGGCAGACCTTCTTGGCCGAGACGACGTGCCGCTGGTCGCGCTGCACCATCGCCTCTGATGTCGTGGCGTTGGGGAAGCTCATGATGACGGCGGTCAGGATCGATGCCGCGACGAGGCCGCGGCTCTTCCGGATCATCGTGGTCATGGGCTGGATCACCCACGCGGCGAACATGGCCGGCCGCCACATCCCGCCGAGTCGTCCGCGGCTCACACCGCCTCGGACACGGCCTCCGCGCTAGGTCGCGGGTGTACGCATCACCTCCTGGTCTCGTCCTCTCCTGTGTGACCTGTGTCGACCTCGGTCCGAAGGACCTTCACCCACGCACGGGCGCACGCCGAACACACCCTGGGAAGGTGGGAAGCGCGCGTCGTGCGCAGGAGGACCGGGCCACTCGGTCCGAAGCCGACAGCGACCACCCTAGCCCGAGCGACCGACGGTCGGCAACCGAGCCAGATGTCGACCCTCCGGCTCGGTTCCGGGCCAGGGCGACGAGGTCGCCATCGGACCAAGGGGCGGCGCTGGGTACGATGAGGGGGTGGGTACGGTCCTTCTGGCAGCTCCTCGTGGCTACTGCGCCGGTGTCGAGCGCGCGGTCGACGCCGTCGAGCGAGCTCTGGAGCAGCACGGGGGACCCGTGTACGTCCGCAAGCAGATCGTCCACAACCTCCACGTGGTGCGGGGACTGGAGGACAAGGGCGCCGTCTTCGTCGACGAGCTCGACGAGGTGCCCGAGGAAGCGGTGGTGGTGCTCTCGGCCCACGGCTCGTCCCCCACGGTCCACGCCGATGCCGAGCGCCGGGAGCTCTCGCTGATCGACGCCACATGTCCGCTCGTCACCAAGGTGCACCTCGAGGCGCGCCGGTTCGCCGACGACGACCGAACGATCCTGCTGATCGGGCACGCGGGGCACGAGGAGGTCGAGGGGACGAGCGGGCAGGCGCCGGAGCGCACGATCCTCGTGCAGTCGGTCGAGGAGGCCCGTGCGGTGGAGGTCCCCGACCCGGATCGGCTCTCCTACCTCACCCAGACCACGCTGTCGGTCGACGAGACCAGCCAGATCGTCGAGGTCCTGCGGTCGCGGTTCCCGGCGATCGAGGCCCCACCTCGCGAAGACATCTGCTACGCAACCCAGAACCGGCAGGATGCCGTGAAGGAGGTCGCTCGGCTCGCCGATGTAGTGCTCGTGATCGGCTCCAAGAACTCCTCCAACTCCAATCGGCTGGCAGAGGTCAGCCGAGAGCGGGGGACGCCTGCGTATCTGGTGGACGACGCGAGTGAGGTGAACCCGGCCTGGCTCGACGGAGCCGAGGTCGTCGGTCTCACCTCCGGAGCCTCCGCCCCTGAGTGGCTCGTGACGGAGATGATCGAGTGGCTCGCTGCCAGAGGCTTCGATCGGGTCGAGCAGGCGCTGATCACGCTGGAGCGGGTGCGGTTCGCGCTCCCTCCGGGGGTCCGAGCTACGACCGTACGTTGAGGTCTACGACGTCCGCTGAGGTCTACGACCAGGAGCTGAACTGGTCGCGATCCTCCTCGGGTTCCTCGTAGTCCACGGAGACGAGCGTGCTGGTGGTCCGGACGCCGGGGAGCGCGTGGATCTTGTCGAGCACGATCCCCGAGGCCACCTCCCACGGCTCCGGCACGCACACGATCAGGTCCCATCGGCCACCCAGCACGGCGGCCCCGGATACGCCGCCGATCTCGGAGAGCCGCTCGTAGAGCCCGGCGGCAGCCCCCGGCTCGGCCGCGATGTGGACGTAGCAGGCCCCTCGGATGATCTGTGGCGTGGGTAGCCCCCCGAACCCCACGACGCCGAGCCGATCAGGGGGGACCACGGGCGCCGTGTAGGTGCGGTCGATCCCCTCGATCATCTGGATCTCCGAGAGCACGCCGGTCCCGATCGAGGCGAGGTCAGGCCCGTCGATGAGGCAGAGGACGTCCCAGTCGCCGATCACGACGATCGAGCGGCGCGCGACCGCCGAAGATGTGAGCTGGTTCCGCACCGGCACGATGCTCCCGGGATGCACGCGAAGGTAGACGAAGGCCTCCATGAGGGGAGGCTAGGCCAGCACCGAAGGCCGAACAAGGACCGGCCTAGCCGTGCGCGACGACCGGGGCCCGGGTCAGCTCTGCGAGCGCCTCCTCGCCCTCCTCGGGTCCGATGGAGATCAAGCGGTCGCCCTCCTGGACCGTGAAGCGCGCTCGAGGACGGTAGATCCAGCGGGATCCGCGCTGGACGGCGAGCACGAACATGCCGGTCTCGGTCTCGAGACGCATCTCCTTGAGGGAGTGACCGGCGGCTCGGGAACCGCGCTCCACGACCACCTCCGAGCTCGTCTCCTCGGTCTCCTCCAGAGCGAGCTGGACGACCGGATGGAGCGGCTCGCCCTGCTCCACGTACCAGGTCATGTCGCGTGCGGCGTCGCACATGTGCTCCGAGGCGGCGCCGAGTCGGAGGAGGCCACGGAGGGCGTCGGGATGGCGGGCCTCGGGAGCCGCCCGGAGGACCCAGGACTCCAGCTCGTCGTGCAGGATGTCGGACCGGGCCTCCAGCGTGCCGACCTCGGCCGCGAGGGAGCGGTTGTTGAAGAGCAGCGCCGAGTACGCGAGTCCGACCGCCGCCTCGGCGAGGTCCTTCATCTCCACGAGGATGTCGACCGCCCGATCGAGCTCGGAGAGCGGTGGTGGCTCCTCGGTGGGGGCCTCGGGGAGCGGAGGCGCGCCGGCAAGCTCGCGGACGTGGTTCACGCCCTCCTCGGGCCCGCGGATCAACAGGACGTCTCCGACGGAGATCACATCGTCGGCGCCGGGATCGAACCGCCAGTCCATGCCGCTGCGGATCGCGACCACCCACATGCCCGACTCGGTGGGAAGGGACAGGTCGCGGAGCGTCCTGCCGGCTCCCGGGCCGTCTTCACGGATCCTGAGTCGCGCCGTCACCTCGTCGGCGTGGCGGAGATCCTGTCGTAGGGCGTCCGGGATCCCGAGACGCGCGGCCACGACGCGCGCGATGTCCGATGCGGCATCGCCCACGCGTTCGATGGCATGCGCGATCCACAACACCGCGGCCATGCCCTCCGCGTCTTCCTGGCTGCGAGCCGCGAGCATCGCCGTGATCCGCAGTCGGTGGAGGTGCCCGCTCATCCGTTGCTCGAGCCGCTCGACCTCCTGTGCCAGCTTCTCCTCGTTGAAGAAGACGGCGGCGTAGGCCAGGTCGACCATGAGCTCCGAGGCGTCCTTCAGCTCGACGAGGAGGTCTTTGACGTTGCGAGGCTGTTCGTCCATCACGGAAGTACCCCGGATGTTCTCATGACGAGGAGGATCGCCGCCACGCCGGCGAGGTCCAGGAGCGACGTGATGAAGGGAACGCCCTGGTTGTCGGGGTCGATGCCGTAGCGCGAGGTGAGCACGGCGAGGTAGTAGCCGACCACCAGCGTGATCGGCAGCACGATCGCGCCGGCGAGCATCGTGGCGCCGATCAACGCGGCGGCGGCCGGGTCCGGGCCGTCCGTGAGCCTGGACAGGGCCCACGACACGGCGCCGATCGTGGTGAACACCGCCACCCCAAGCACGACCACGATGGCGCCGTCGACGAGCGCCGGGATCTCCGGGCGCCCCCGGGAGGTGATGACGCCGAGCTGCAGCTTGGACGAGAGCCGGGACGAGAGGATCCCCCCGAGGGCGCCCGCTTGCGAGATGAACGGAGGGATCAGGATCAGCACGGCCGGGACAGCCTGCAGCTCGCCGCCGTGCGCCTGCAGCAGCGCCCCCGCGACGATGTCGAGGAGCGGGGCGAGCGCGACGACCGCCAGCATCTCCAGGAGGATCCGTCGCACGGCCGCTTCCGCGCGGAAAGCGGCGAGCATGGCCGCGACCGTCGCGGCGGTGCAGATCCCCGCGGTCACCCCGCTCACGGTGTCGTTGGCGACGAGGAGGCTCGCCAGGAAGAGTGCCGGGAGCGTGACCATGTCGCCGATCGCCGTGACCATCGGTGTCGACACGGCGTCGAGGTCCCATCCCCTGCGGAACGAGAGGACGGCGATACCGATCGTCACGACGAGGGTGATCGAGGAGGCGAGAACCCCGCCGATCACGGAGATCGTCACGAGGTCCCAGAACGAGATCACCGCTTCTTCGCCGAAAGCGGAGGCCACGAGCTTCGCGAGGGCGGCGAGGTAGAAGGACGTCAGGAGGGCCGACAGGATCCCCACGACCACGTTGTTCGACAGGAGGCTCCCGCGACGGAGGGTCGGCTCGAAGAGTCCGGCGGCGACGCCCGTGCCGAGGCGGGCACCCATCGCGCCGAAGATCGTTCCGCGCATGCCGACCGCGGCCGGGATCAGCACGAGCAGGCCCGGGAGCTTCTCGAGCGTGCCCGTGATCGAGCCGAGGACGAGTCCGGCCACGAAGCCGGCGCACGTGCTCAGCGCGAGGGCCACGATGCCCTGGCGCAGCGTCCGGCGCTCGGATCGCCAGTAGCCGAGGAGGCGGCGCGCTCGGCGCGCGAGGCGGGCGGGCGCGGCGCCGAGGCGTTCAGCCATCGGAGCCCGCCCTGGAGATCAGGACCCGGCGCCCACCCGCCTCGCGCGCAGGCTGAGTTCGCCCGGCGTACGGGGTTCGGGGGAGCTCGTGGGTCGCGCGGCTCCGCGGGGACATAAGGGCACCGCCATCGTGTGATCGCTCTCTGTGAGACCTCGCCGGGTGGTGAGGGCCGGTGGATCGACGCCTCGGCGGCTCGCGGATTATAGGCCCGAGGTCAGCCGGACCCGTCGTCGACCCAGTCGCGGGTGACGAACAGCCAGAACGCGAGGCCGGCGAAGTTCCCGTATCGACGGAAGCGCCTCTCGATCGCACGATCGGAGACCGCCTTCTTCCGGCCGACCAGCCTCGTGTACTTCGGGCGCGTCCACGAATCCAGGATCAGGCGGGAGTGCCTTCCGAGCGTCATCATGATGTGCGCCGCCGCGTACGGGCCCACGCCGGGGAGCGCGAGCAGCGCGGCCTCGAGCTCGAGGTCCGACAGGTCCGCGGGCGTCGCCGTCGCGAGGCCCTCCAGATCGAGCTCGCCTTCCGCAACCGCTCGGGCGAGCCCGATCAGGTAGGCGCCGCGGTAGCCCGCCCGGACGACTTCCCGGTAGAAGGACTCCGGCGCGCCCGCCATCGCCTCAGGCGAGGGGAAGGCGTTCGTGAGCGGGCCGGCGCCGCCGAGAGCGGGTTCACCGAGGTGGGTGACGAGGGCATCGACCATGCGCACCGTCGCGCTCCACGCGCAGTTCGTGGTGCAGACCGTCTTCACGACGTCCTCGAAGACCGTCGGTGAGCGGAGCATCCGGCCGGCGCCGGCAGCGGCCCACGCGAGGTCGGGGTCTCCCTCCGCGAGGAGATAGAACGGCGAGAGGTCCTGATCGAGCCGCAGGACGTGGGCGGCCCCGTCGAGCACCGCGCGGACGACCTTCGGGCCCGGCGGCGGGCCGAGGACCTCGAGGCGTGCCATGCGGCGTGCGCCCTCCGAGATCCGGACCCGGCGCGGTCGCCCGCCCGGCACGCGGACCGTGAACGCGAGCGCCCGATGCTCCTCGTCGAGGTCCGTCGGGGAGAGTTCGGCGAACCCGTGGGAGACCAGCGTCCTCCAGAGGTCGACCGGCTCGCCGCCCGGGGCCCGGAGCGGCAGATCGAGCGTGGTCACTCCGCCGCCTGACGCGCGCGGAACGCTCGGACCTTGGCGCGATTGCCGCAGGCGTTCATCGAGCACCACTTGCCGCTCTTGTTCTTCGATCGATCGAAGAAGACCGTCGAGCAGCCGGCATCGTGACAGATCCGGAAACGTTCCCATCGCCCGTCGAGCTCGGCGAGGAAGGCCGTGCCGAGGATGCGTCCGATCGCGCCCCGGATACCCCCCGCCTCCACGTGGATGGCGTCCCCGTCCGCGCACCCGAAGCAGACACGCACGCCCGTCTCCTCCGCCGCGCGGTTCAGCAGGGCCGTCGCCTCCTCGTCACGCGGCTCGCCCATGCTCTCGCGCACCTTGGCCGTCAGTGCATCGCGGACGCGGAGCGCCCAGGCCAGGTCCTGATCCCTGACGCGCTCCTCGGGTGGGAGCAAGTCCCTCGCCCCGAGCCACCATCGAAGGCTCTCGAGGCTCGGCGGCATCCCGTCGGGTTCCCCGTGCTCGTGATCGTGGAGGGCGAGGAAGCCACGCACGAGCTCGAGGTCGTCGGGGGCGGCGCGCGTCAGATCCCCCTCGTGGACCTGCTGGGGAACGAGTCGAGCCTCCATACGACACAGGATATCGCACTGAAACCACCGTTACCCTGATGCCGGTTACGCGGACGACGGGCCGGGGGGATGTTCCGCACGCCCCTAGACTCGAGCCGTGCTGGGGTTCACGGACTGGGCCATCGAGATCCTCTCCCGCGCCGACGCGGCGGCGCGCCGGTTCAACCCCCACGCCAGGGTGCGCGTCGTCCGCGACGCCGGCGGCGTTCGGTTCGAGCTGACGGACGAAGTCGGTCCCACGGATCGCGTGGTCGACCACCCGTCCGGCTTCACGCTCCTCGTCGAGGAGGGTCTCGAAGGGACCATCGACGTGATCGAGCCGCACGATCAGCTCATCCTCCGGCCCGAGGGTGACACGGAGCGCAGCTCGCGTCCGTCCTGAACTGCGAGGGAAGCGAGGTGCGGCGGATAGACTTGCCGCCATGACGGAGGCGGGCGTGCTTCG